>JACOTA010000045.1 GCA_016178585.1 Nitrospirota bacterium | reverse complement strand
TTTAACCTCAAGGCGAAACTGACCATGAGAAAAGCATACGGTTTTCGGTCGGTAGAAAACCTACAAATCGCCTTATATCATACACTTGGTAATCTGCCAGAACCGGAAACAACCCACAAATTCTGCTGAGGAGCCATAAAATGAAAGTTATTTGATTGGTTTTGAATTCTTATTTTCCTTTGAAAACTGAACTTGATCCGTGAAGAAACCATATGAAGATACGAGTTTTTGAAAATCTGGATACGCCTTTTTAAAAGACATTTCAGATTGTGAACTTAATACTAATAGGACTACTATTTTTGTCTCATCAATATAAGCAACAGCTTCATTTGTTTGAATTCCCAGATTATCTCCAGAAAAAATGAGTACCTTTGCATTTTTTTTATCTTGAGTGACAATATCATTCCCAACTGAAACACGCATCTCTGGTTTACCTTTTTGAAATTTTAGTTTGTCTAACCTCATAATTTCTTCAATATTATTTCCTCTTTCAGGTGATTTGGTTGCAATATTTTCATACATTACGGATTCTGCAGACTTAAATGAAGATCCTTTTGGATATAATACAGCCAACAGACCAAATTCTTTTCCTTGTGTATTATCTAGAATCCATCCCTCCGGATTATCAATAAAAAAGGAGTGGTCCTTCCCGTAGACTAAACCCGACTTTAAATTAGAATCCTTATCTGAAATATTTTGGAAGTCTGCTGCAAAAACTATGGCTGGGAACAGTATTACAGAAAAAATGACATATTTCATGACCGGCGACCTCCCTCCTGACATTCGCTCACTTGTGATTTCGGACTTTTGGCGTTTTATAACATTAAGGTTATCTTACAGATTGGAAACGGTCAAACGCAGCCGGATTGAGGTATGCCGATGTAAGGTTGGGTGAAATGTGAGATGCCAAACCTGTGGACTTCTGGAAGCAGGTGCTAGTCAAAAAACTTCTTTTTCTTTTCAGGCGGCGGCTAGATTCCTGACATGGAGTATCTCTCCCCGATTTAAGGAGCGCACGTCAGTTTCATTTAAGGTCAAAACAGCCACAGTTTTTCCTTCGGCCGTTACAAATTCCACTTCAAATCCTTTTTTATCTGAATAAAGATGGACAACGGCTCCGATATCTCCTTGCTGAAGGCCATGTTCTGGAATATCATGTGTGAGAACTACCATTTCAAGCTCTTGAATCATATTTTTCTCCTTACTATTTCTCATGCCGGATACGCTGTTACAAAACGAGGGTGATCGTGGCCTTTATCTATAATCCACACCGTTCTCAGCGCCTTTTTATTTCCTTTTGGCGACGAAATTAATCCATCAATGATGTATTTAGTGCCGTGAGCGGTCTCACTCTTTTCAAGAACCATTCCATTCTTAGCTATATTTAGCAATACCTGTTTAAGGGCCTCTGTGTTATTTTTATTACAGCCTATTTCACTGAAAAATACCGATTTTGATCTTCCAATTGGATGAGTTGCAGACAAAAGATATTCGTTTAGCTTCCTTATGTCGAATTCAGCAAATTCAGAGTTTGGCAGTTTCATCTTGTTTATTTAATTATCGGAATTTATCATTTTTTTTGCAAGGGACAAATACATTGCAATTTAAAGATAGAGATCTGAAAATTGCCATTCCAGTCCTCTTATCCGACTATTTTCCCCATGCGTCAGACAAAGACCCCCGGAATACCTCGTCGAGTACCTCCCAGTCTGGCATTTCGTTCGAAGGCGTTCCAATTGGCAGTTGATTTAGCCGCTCAATTTCCCCTCCTACAAATTCATTGATTTCTCTTATTCGGGGTCCCTTATCAAGTTCTTCACCGGAGCGCTTTCGGTTAAGCAGGTCACCCACAACCGTTTGAAGGCTTTGGGGCAATTGATCTCCAATCAATTTTGCAAACTCCATAGGAGGCATATTCTTATGCGCCTCAATCCAGCGGCATGCCAAAAGAGGCCGCAACACATAAAAATATTTCTTAACTCGGACTTCCTCACCATGAAGGTATTCCCGATAGTTTCCTTCCGCCATGTGTAAATAGTGGTAAATGCAAGAGCGAGGGGAAAAGTACTGAAGTGATAAATCCCGAAGCTGTTGTGCGGTCGAATACGCTTCCTTGTAAACGATCGGAGACCTCAGCCACTCCAGAAGTGGTGGATTGGACTTCATGAACAAGCCCAACGTCTTATGAAGGTCCCAACCACTGATATCCAGCCCATCCACCAATGGGTACTCCAAAACATAACGCCGATGTTGGACAGAAAGATACCATTCGGGACGGTGGAGGTAGATGAATCTAACATCCCAGTCCGAGTCGGTCGAGGCAAAGCCCCAAGCACGGCTTCCCGATTCGACCGCATAGAGAACACGGATGTTTTGCTCCCTTTCGATTCGGTTTAGAGTTTCGATGATTTTTGATTCCACGATCTAGGGTCTCTTAGCTCCGGGAGCTTTTAAAGCAAATCGGGTAAAAAATTACGATTCCTAAGTATTGATTGCAGAAATCTACCTCTTTGCGGGGATCTTGATCGCTTCACCGGTTGCGGGGTTTCTTCCCATCCGGGCTTTCCGGTTAACCATAACCAGTTTTCCTAGACCAAGTTGCAACATCGATGGGCTCCTGCACCATGCTTTGCATTGAGCCGGCCATGTTTTGCTGGAGTAATGGAGACCTCATTCCGCGCAGAGGAACAAGAACAGAGTTAGAAAGCTGTCATTGCGAACAAAGTGAAGCAATCTCAAGACTTTACGATAAGATTGCCACGCACCCTTCGGTGCTCGCAATGACATGATTAATAAGTGGGTGCGAAGTCTATCGCTGGTCTTGGGTTATTCAAGAGGTTTGACTTTAATATCTCGCTATGTTATTTTTTTATTGAGCTTTACTTTATCATCGATTTACGATCGCAAAAGCGAGGTGAAATACCATGTCCCATGTTATTACAGCCATATTTGAAGACGGGGTTTTTAAACCTCTCCAGGATGTGCAGATTAAAGAGCATGAAAAAGTTGAAATAAAGATACTTGCCCATGATGAATGGCAGAAGCGGTTTAACCGGATTATAGCAAAAATTCATAAAAAAGCCTCAAAATACTCCCCAAATGAGATAGAATCCGATATCACCCAGGCCATAAAAGAGGTCAGGGAAAAGAAGCGTGCCTGTTAGGGCTGTCATTGACACGAATATCTGGGTATCCGCATTACTTAACCCCTTTGGTTTCCCCGCCAGATTAAGAAAAGCTTTTGAGGAAGGGGCCTTCCATGCTGTGGTATCCGAACCTATTATTAAAGAAATCAGCGATGTCTTGAGCCGCCCGAGGATAAAGTCGCGGTATGGCGTTAGTGAACATAACGTTCAGGAACTCCTGATACTGATAGAAGAACGCTCGGAACATGTCCTTCTTTCCGGAGATATTGACATCTGCCGAGACAAAGACGATGACCTCATCATAGAGACCGCTGTCAAAGGAAAAGCCGGATACCTTGTCACAAGGGATGATGATATCAAGTTCGACAAGGATGTCTCCGCATACCTTTCAAAATATGATATTTCCGTTCTTTCGGTAGCAAAGTTTTTGAATCTTCTGGGATTAAAAGAACCTTCAAAAAAATGATCTGAAATTCGGTGCCCCCTGGAACCTCGATGCGGTAATATTTATCTCTTTTCTCTTCTATTGTCGCGACACTGTCGCCACAATTGGAATTTTGTCATAAAATGGTTCTTAAGAAAAGACCGGGCTAAAATTCATTATTTCTTTCCTAAAACAGAATCTTTACAGGCTTTTCCGATCCGGAACTTTAAGACTCTCTTTGCCGGGATCTTGATCGCTTCACCGGTTGCGGGGTTTCTTCCCATCCGGGCTTTCCGGTTAACCATAACCAGTTTCCCCAGGCCAGGAACCGTAAAGGCGTTTTTAGCCTATACTGGAACGCTGAGTATCGCGACAGCGGATAGCGCGGATTTGACGACAGTCCCGACTCTTGTCGATCCCGCGATGGGAACAATACCAAATATCACCATCGTTAAATATTCGGAAGGAAAACTGGTTCAGTAAAAATTCTGACTGAAAATAAATGATCTGCAATTCATGGGGGGCCTAAAATAGGCCCCCCATTCTTTTATTCTGGTTGATCCCTTCCCTGCTGATCATGTGATAAGCCTGTTCATTCCTTATTCCGAACAATCGTGGAATCTCCTTAAGGACGACCAGAGCGCATCGAAACCCTTCGATATGCCAAAGAAGCGCAAAATGCGGCGTGCAAAAATTTTGTTCCTATGAATGGCTGTAATATGAGATAATTCCCAAGAACAGAGTTAGAAAGCTGTCATTGCGAACAAAGTGAAGCAATCTCAAGACTTTACGATAAGATTGCCACGCACCCTTCGGTGCTCGCAATGACATGATTAATAAGTGGGTGCCAAGTCTATCGCTGGTCTTGGGTAATTCAAACAAGACTGATTTTTTTAAAATGATCCTTTAATCTCCATGAAAACAATTCACCGGTTACTTGAAAAATACAGCCTCCCCGGTCCCCGATATACCTCTTATCCGGCCGCCCCCTATTTTTCGAAACGTTTCAATGAAAAAACATGGCGCGAAGAGCTGGAGACAAACCAGAACAAAGAGCGGGGTCTGTCGCTCTATTTTCATATTCCCTTTTGCGATACCCTCTGTTATTACTGCGGCTGTCATATGGTGGCAACCCGGAATTACTCCAGAGCAGAGTCGTATCTCCATCTGCTGATGAAAGAAATAGACCTGACGGCGGATTTGATTTCGTCCGGAAGGATCGTTCGGCAGATTCATTGGGGGGGAGGAACCCCGACCTATCTCAGACCTGACGATATCCGCCGCCTTTCTCAACATATCGGCAGACGTTTTACGATTGCGCCTGATGCGGAAATCGGCTGTGAAGTTGACCCGCGCGAGCTTACAGAGGACCATATCATCGCTCTTAAAGAGAGCGGTTTTAACCGTCTGAGTCTGGGAGTTCAGGACCTGGATGACCGGGTACAAAAGAGCGTAAACCGGATTCAACCGGAAAGTCTGGTCCGACAGGTCTACAGCTGGATGAGAAAAGCCGGTTTCAACAGCATCAACATCGACTTAATGGCAGGCTTGCCCCATCAAACCGCCGCCAGTTTTTCGAAGACTCTGGATAAAATCATTGACATCTCCCCGGACCGGCTCGCGGTCTTTAATTATGCCCATCTGCCGGAAAAGATTAAACATCAGAAGCTGATCCAGACGGCCGATCTCCCCCCTTTTTCCGCCCGTATTGAATTGCAGATCCTGATTCATGAAAAGCTGTCTGCCGCCGGCTACGCCGATATCGGCCTTGACCATTTTGCAAGGATCGGAGACGAACTGTTTAAAGCCCGCCAGAATAAAACTCTCTGGAGGACTTTCCAGGGCTATACCACCCATAAAGAATGCGACGTATTCGGTTTTGGCGTTTCTGGAATCAGCCAGACCGAAGAGGTTTATGCCCAGAACCTGAAAACTCTCGACGCCTACAATGAACGGATCAGCCAGGGGAAACTGGCAACAGAACGGGGCCTCCGTGTGACCCTTGACGACAAAATCCGCCGGGAAGCCATTATGCAGATCATGTGCGACCTGATGCTGGACAAAGATTCCTTCTCAAAAAAATGGCCTATTGACTTTGACGGTTATTTCTCCGATGCTCTTCCGGAATTAAAAAAACTGGAAGAAGATGGTCTGACGGAGATCACTCCGCAGAAGATCCGGGTAACCGAAACCGGACAGATTTTTCTCAGGAATATTGCGATGGTATTTGATTTTTATCTGAAGCGATCCACAATAGAAAAACCTAAATTCTCCCAAACCGTCTGAAAAAAACTCCGAGATAAGCGCACGCTAAAGTTCGGGCTGAGTTTCTTTGTTTTTTTACGTTCTTCTTTTAAAATGAACGCTCTTCCGTTTTGTCAGGTGGTAAAATCCATAGCGGGAAAGGGTTGAACCCATACCGCTATCCCGCATTCCTGTCCATGGAAGAGCAGGATCGAGATAATCACAGCGATTTTGGTAGATCGTCCCCGCCTCCAGGTCGCGCGCAAAGCGTTCAGCCCGCTCCCGGCTGCTTGTCCAGACAGAAGCAGTAAGGCCATACCGGGAATCCGCCATACAAGAAAGAGCCTCCTCGTCGTTTGCCGCTGCCATTACAGGAACCAGCGGGCCAAAGCTTTCCTCTTGCATGGCTTCAGCATCGTTGGGAACATCGGCCAGCAGAGCAGGCAGAAAAAAGTTGCCTTTTACTCCCTCAAGGCGTTTACCGCCTAAGAGCAACCGCCCTCCCCGGCTTATTCCATCCTTTATCTGGCGTTCCAATATCTCCAGGGCAGAGCGGCTTGCTAACGGCCCCATTGTGGTCTGGTCATCAAGAGGATCCCCGAGCCGGTAACTTTCGAGAACCGTTTTTGCCTTTGAAAGAAACTCGTTATAAAGTTTGTGATGAACGTAAACACGCTCCACAGCGCAGCAGGATTGTCCGGCATTGTAGCAGGCGCCATCTACGATATTCTCGACCGAAAAATCAATATCCGCATCCTCAGCCACATAAGCGGGATCTTTTCCACCCAACTCAAGCCCCACATCGAGAAAACGCTTTGCTGCCTGGCGATAAATATGACTTCCGCCGGGAACCGACCCGGTAAAGGCCACGTAATTGATCCTGTTATCTTCGAGGAGACGTGAAGTTTGTTCATGAGTCAGGACAAGATGAGTGACCAGATTGGACGGCTCAAGCTTTCCAAAGGCACTTTCAAAGTATTGCCCGCAGAGAGGAGTTTTAGCGCTGTGCTTAAGAAGAACTGTATTGCCGGCCAAAAGAGCGGGTATGACCACGTTAACAGGGATCAGTAGAGGATAATTCCAGGCCGCAATATTCAAAACAATCCCTAACGGAGCGTGTTCAATACGACGATGAAATCCCTCGATCGAAGGAAGGATATCCGGAGCAAGAGACTCCCTGGCAATCGAAATCATGTACTCGGCCCGTTCAAAGAAAGTCTCCACTTCCCTTCTTGCCTGTTGCAACGGTTTTCCCATCTGAACAGTAATATCTTTAGCAATCTTCCCGGCGTTGCTTCTGAAACGTTCCAAACCTTGTCTGATGATACGTATCCGTTCATCAATCGGAACATGACGCCATATTTCATAGGCATGCCGCGCATCGGCTATTTTTTTATTCAATAGATTTCCCTCATCCCAGGAAAGTTCACAGACAACCTCCTGATCGTAAGGATTGATGACTTTGAGCGGCGGCAGAGCCATAGGATCTCCTCAAGTTTATTCGGGGGTGACGTAGGCGGCAGTTATCCCCCCATCCACCATAAAAGTTGTTCCCGTGACATAAGATGAATCGTCAGAAGCAAGGAAAAGGGCGGCTTTTGCTATTTCTTTAGCTTCTCCAAAACGTCCCATCGGGATATGAACCAGGCGCCTCTTTTTTTTCTCCTCTGTATTAAGGAATTTCATCAACAGTTCTGTTCGTAGAGGCCCCGGGCAGAGAGCGTTGACCCGAATTTTCTCCCTGGCATGGATGACAGCCAATTCACGGCTGATGGCCAGAACTCCCCCCTTACTGGCCGTGTAAGCCACCTGGGGTGTGGCGGCTCCTAATAGCGCTACGAAGGAGGCTGTATTGATAATCGAGCCGCCTCCCGCCCGGCGTAGAGCTGGAATACCGTATTTGCAACCCAGGAAAACGCTTTTGAGGTTTATTGCCATCGTTAAATCCCACACATCTTCCTCAGTTTTCATGGCATCGTCATCCTGGCCATGCATGATCCCCGCATTATTGAAGAGGATATTTAATCGACCGTAGACCTTCTCGGCCACTGCCACCATATTTTCGCAATCCGCTTTATGAGATACATCGGCATGGACATAAATCGCTTTTCCGCCTTCCGCTTCGATCATCTTGACAGTTTGATTCCCGGCGCTATCATCCCTATCCACCACAACGATACAGGCCCCCGCATTCGCAAAGAGGACAGACGATTCCCGCCCAATCCCATTCCCTCCTCCGGTAATGAGAGCCACTTTATTTTTTAAACGCATAGAAGCTCCTCCCTCATTCTTCCTAAATTCTCTCAAAATATCTCCGCCGCTCCCAGTCGGTAACGGCCTTATCATAGGCTTCCTGTTCCGTCCGGTAAAAGTGGAGATAATGCTCCACGACCTCTTTCCCCAGAGCTTTTTTGGCAAACAAGCTATTTGCGAAAAGATCTGCCGCATCCCGAAGCGTATGAGGCACCCGGGGCAAATTCTCCGCGGCATAAATATCTCCCTCGAATATTGAAGGAGGTTCAATTTTATGTTCAATGCCATCCAGACCGGAAGCCAGGGCCGCCGCATAGGCCAGGTAAGGATTACAGTCAGCGCCAGGGATCCGGCATTCCATTCGCAGACTCTCATCCTTTCCCACGACACGAAAGCCCGCCGTTCGGTTATCATAACTCCATGCAAGACGGGTAGGCGCCCAGGAACCGCTTTGATACCGTTTATAGGAATTCACAGTGGGAGCATAGAAAACCATTAAGTCCGGCACATGGGCAATCCAGCCCCCGAGAAACCAGCGAAAAACATCGGAGCAGGATACCGGTCCTAATTTGGCTCTCCCGGGAAACACGTTATGATTTTTCTTCCACAAGCTCAAGTGGATGTGAGAGCTGGAACCCGCTTGCGCAGTCGCATATTTGGCCATGAAAGTCACACTGATTCCCATCTGGTCTGCCACTTCCTTCAGACACTGTTTGTAAATCGCATGGCGATCAGCCATCACGAGAATATCCGCGTAACGCACATTAAGCTCGTGTTGTCCTAATCCCCACTCACCCTTCGAATTTTCAACAGGCACGCCGGAACGCTTTAAATGACGGCGCACCGCGCCATTAAAAGCTTCCTCGCGGGTTCCTTGCAAGGCATGATAGTCTTCCAGATACCAGCCTGCCGGCTCAAGGCCCTGGTAATGTTTGGCGGCTGCATCCCGATAGGAATTTTGAAAAATGTAATATTCTAATTCCGACGCAGCCATAACGGTATACCCCATACCGGCAGCCCGTTCAAGTTGGTGTTTTAAAATAGAACGGGGAGCTTCTGTTACCAATCTATGATTTTTTTCGTTTTTCAAATCGCAGATGAGAATAGCCGTTTTTTCCAACCAACTGGCCGTACGCAACGTTGAAAAATCAGGAACCATATGAAAATCACCATACCCTTTTTCCCAATTAGCAAAACGATAACCTGGCACCGGTTCATTTTCCATGTCAACCGTCAGAAGATAATCACATGCGTGGGTTCCCTGCTTTGCCGCGTCTTCAAGGAAAAAGTCTGCATCCAATCGCTTTCCCATGAAGCGACCATAGTGATCAGTAAACAACAGCATCACTGTCTCAATTTCACCCTTACGCACTTTCTGGGCCAACTCATTTTGGGTTAGCATGCCGGGAAGCTTTAAACTCATCTGGAATTTCCTTTACTGTAAATTTGATGATTATTCCCTTTGAATAGCCTTTAACTCTACTAAGTATACACGATAAATAGCCACTTTTTAATAATCTGGTGTAAGGAATCCGTAACAATTTCTTCGGCAAAGTTGCTAGGGCAGGGTTAAGAGGAGATAAACCTGTAACGAAAATAAACTCTATGAAAATCAGCTTTTTCCGAGTTCTGCGTAAGGGGCCTGTGCAAATCGTATATTCATGCCCAGAAGCGCCTCTTTACTCCGGATCGTCAGGTCTGTTATCAAAAGGAACTGTTCCCGGCTCTCTTTTACGTAGGTCTTCAAGCGGTAGTGTGTGCCCCAGGGCTTTTCCAGGACAATCACCGTAACCGGCGTTTCCGGTTTGCGGTACGAACTGGATTCCGCAATCTCCGTCAACCGCTGCCGTGCCGCGAAGCCGTCATGGTGGGGGTGAAGATAGAAATCTGCCACGCAAAGGAGGCTTCGACTGCCGCTACTGGCGTTGAAAATGCTGGCGGACCAGAACCGGGAGTGCGGAATGATCACTTCGGTATCGTCCGGCGTCACAAGGTGCATGGCCCGGGCGCCGATGAATTTCACTTCGCCGTAAGTGCCATCCACTTCGATCCAGTCACCCGGCTGGTTTGTTTTTCGTAATAATGACATCTTATATTATAAAAATAAAAAAAAGAATAAATTAGGATCAATCATTTTGGCTTAATCTTACCATAACTTAAACCTCTTTTTCCGCAACCCCGGTTGTGATACCATTTTTGATAAATTCTTGAACAATAAAGTTTAAATAACCACGCAGAACGCCGGTCAAATTTAAAGGAGGGGAAAATGCCTGAAAAAATAAGAAAAGTCGATTATTTTAAAATGGAAGCCGCTAATAAAGCTGGAGAGGCCGCTAGAATCCTGGGGGCTTTAAAAAAAGGGGGAGTCAATTTACTTGCCTTCAGCGGATTCCCGAAAGGTCGTCGGGCCCAGTTGGATTTTATTCCTGAAGATACGATGGTTTTTAAAAAGGCGGCGAGAAAAGCTGGATTAAAAACCGGCGCAAAAAAAACCGGTTTTTTAGTTCAGGGAGATGATCACGTGGGAGCGGTTGCAGACATTGTGACTCGCCTTGCCGAGGCAAACATTAACATCACGGCGATTGATGCCCTTTGTGCCGGTGAAAGACGGTTTGGCGCAATCCTCTGGGTAAAGCCTCCTGATGTTTCAAAGGCGTCCAGGGTTCTCGGCGCGGCTTAACAGCCCCATTTTTTTGTAGTCAAGGAGCAGGGTGTTATGTTAACCTACGTCATCAATATTAAGTATCAACTTAGGTTTAAATTGGGTAAAAATAAAACTAACCTGTAAAAAATCATTAAAAGGGAGGATACGATGTCAATAAAACGTAAAGCTTCTGCCATTTGGCAGGGAACGCTTAAAGAAGGAAAAGGCGCCATTTCAACCGACAGCGGCGTTCTAAAAAACACCCAATATTCCTTTGGCACCCGTTTTGAAAACGGAGCAGGAACTAATCCGGAAGAACTCATTGCGGCAGCGCATGCCTCCTGTTTTTCTATGGCTCTTTCCGGGCAATTAGGAAACGCTGGGATGACCGCCAATAGTATTAACACAACCGCCACTTTGAGCATGGAAAAACTTGATGCCGGTTTTACCGTTACAGCCGTTCATCTCGACCTGGTTGCCAATATCCCCGGCGCGGATAAGGCGAAATTTGAGACTGCGGTCGGAAACGCAAAAACGGGCTGTCCGATTTCTCGTCTTTTAAGCAACATAAAAATCACCGTGGACGCGAAACTGGCTTCCTAAACGCCTCCTTTCCGTCTCCCCCTGTTCAAATTCAAAATATTTCTATATAATGCAGGCATGAACATTACGCTTAAAGAAACCAAAACAATTGATCTTACGCTGGTCAAGGAACTTTATCAGTACGCACCCTGGGCCAAAGACCGCAACCTGAAAGAGATTAAGAAAGCCCTTTCAAACTCTACCCTGGTCATCAGCGCCTGGGATAGAGATCTTCTGGTAGGCTTTGCCCGAGTTTTATCCGATAAAGTTTTTCGTGCGACGTTATGGGATGTCATTGTCCTTCCGGATTATCAAAAGCAGGGTGTCGGCTCGATGATGATTGAAAAAATCATATTTCATCCTCTTTTGAAAACAGTCGATCGTTTCTGGTTAAATACAAAACAGCCAGACTTTTATGAGAAGTTTGGTTTTGTTCAAAGCCATGAGGGAATGGTTTTAGAAAGAAAAGGGAATTAAGAAAGGTTTTTCTCGATTTGATATTTCAAAAGACGATATCTAAACGAGCGAAAATTCAAGTGAAGAAGTTTCGCGGCCTCGGTTTTCACCCAATGGGTTTTTTCAAGCGCTTTAATCAAAAGGTCTTTTTCGATTTCATTGATGTATTCTTCAAGATCAAAACCGCCATTGGGAATTTCCCGGATTTTAATGGAATCCTTTAACGGAAGAGACCGGACACATGATAAAACATCTTCCTTTGTGATTTTTGGATTGGAGGAAAGCGAGATGACGCGTTCCATTATATTTTCAAGTTCTCTTACATTTCCCTTCCACTCCTGTTCCATTAACAGCTGCAACGCGTCCGGTTCTATTCCTGAAATATTTTTATTCAGGGTCTTGTCGAACTTCTTTAGAAAATAATCGACCAACAAAGGAACATCTCCTGTCCGTTCGCGTAACGGAGGAAGGAAAACAGGAATAACATCCAGACGGTAATAGAGGTCCTCTCTGAAGCGGTTTTCAGCCACAGCCTGGAGAAGGTTTTTGTTCGTCGCGGCGACAATTCTAACGTCGACTTTAATATCCTTTAATCCGCCAACCCGTCTAAACTCCCGCTCCTGGAGCACCCTTAATAATTTAACCTGAATGGTCAGAGAGGTATCCCCGATTTCATCCAGAAACAAAGTCCCCTCGTCAGCAATCTCAAACAGCCCCTGTTTGTTCAATATGGCGCCTGTGAAGGCTCCTTTCATATGCCCGAACAGCTCGCTTTCGAGAAGATTTTCAGGGAGCGCGCTGCAATTGACCGTAACAAACGGCTTGTTCCGCCTCGGAGATTGATCATGAATCGCGCGGGCGATTAATTCTTTCCCCGTCCCGCTTTCTCCGGTGATTAAAATATTACTGGAGGTTTCTGAAATCTTGCTGACTAATTCGAGTATTTTAAGAAGCGGCTCGCTTTTTCCTATGATATTCCGCGGAAAAACCAGCTCTTTGAGCTCCTGACGAAGCTTGTTATTTTCCTTGCGAAGCGTTTGCTTTTCCAAAGCATTTTTAATGATTAATTTTACTTCCTCGATTTTAAAGGGTTTAATAAGGTAATTATAGGCCCCTTGTTTCATCGCTTCGATGGCCGTTTCGGTGGTTGCAAAGGCCGTAATCATCAAAACGATCGAATCCGGGGAGACCTCCTTCACTGCTTTTAACACGTCAAGGCCGCTGGCTTTTGGCATTTTTAAATCACTGATCACCAAATCAAAAATATCTTTTCCAATCAATTCAATTGCCTCTTCCCCATCAGAAGCGGCAACGACATGATATCCCTCTTTGGTCAGGACGATTTGGAGAAACTCCCGCATACTCTTTTCATCATCGACAATCAGTATTTTAGCCAATGACCGACTCCTTCCTCTGATCCAAAGCGGGGAATCTTTCAAATTCCCTAAACGGGAAGATCAGCGTAAATCGAGTCCCAACTCCAGGAGCGCTTTTTACGCGGACTTTTCCGCCATGTTCCTCAATAATTCGATGGACGATCGACAACCCAAGCCCGGTTCCATGGTCTTTTGTTGAGAAAAATGGATTAAAAATCTTCCCAATGGCGTCAGGACTGATTCCGACGCCGTTATCCTCGAATATCAAAAACCATTCCTCCATTTTTTTTTCGTTGGAAGGCCATCCTTTTGCGGAAATTTTTAACCTTCCCCCGTCACTCATGGCTTCACAAGCGTTAAGAGAAAGATTCCAAAAGACCTGCTTCATTTGATCCTGATCCAGATCGACAACGCTAATCAGAGGGTCCACCGCCAGGTCAATCCGAATATCTTTCGGAAAGGTTACTGAATGTTTGAAAAGAAAAATTTCCTCCTCAAGAAAGGATTTTAAAAAAGTCTCTTTTTTCTGAAGCGGTCTCGGACGCGTATAGTTTAAAAAATCGGCGATCAAATGGTTCAATCTCTCCGATTCATTTAACGCAATCTGCATTAATTTTTTCTGATGATCTTTCAGGTTGAGCTCTTGGCTTAAAATCTCCATTGAGCCGCTTAAAGAGGCCAAAGGATTTCGAATTTCATGAGCAATTCCCGCCGCCATTTCTCCCAGATGGGCGAGCCGTTCTTTTAATTTCATCGCCTCTTCCAACTCTTTAATTTTCGTCAAATCCTGGAAAATTCCCACGTACCCCTTTTTAAACCCCTCATCATCTTTGAGGGGTGAAAACGTCATCCCAACCAATAACCGGCTACCGTCTTTTTTATGACCCTCTTTATCAAAACGAATATTTTCCCCTTCCGCGCCTTTTTCAAAAAGAGAAACAGGAGACTTTTCCCACCCGAACACGTTCCACCACTTATTTCCAATAATTTCGGAACTCAAAAAACAGGTAATTTTTTGGGCAGAAGCATTAAAAGAAAGGATATTCCCGTCCAAATCAGACGTCAAAAGGCCGCTCCCCATACTCCTTACCACATTTTCATGAAACGCCCGGAAGACCGTCAATCCTTTTTCGCGGTCATCGAGAGCTTTCCTGGTGTCGTGTAGTTTTTCTGAAAGTGTTCCGCTTACAATAGCCACAGTGAAGAAAATCACAAGGTAAAGGAAAAATGAATAAAAAGCCTCTTTTTCAGTCATATTTGGCGGGGTAAAATAAGCAAACCATCCCCATTGATAATATTCCAGGTCAACGACCGACCCGTAACAAATAAACGCGAGTGAAGCAATAAATATTCCGCCCGACCGGTTTAATATGAGCGCCCCTGAAATGATGGAAATAATGTAAAGGAAGGAAAACGGACTTTCAACCGAACCGGTAAACATCACAAGAATGGTTTCAATGAACACATCGACGATCATCTGCCCGATGGAAAAAATAACGAGGTTTTTGACCCGACCCAGTAAAAAAACATAAAGTACGGATAAAAAATAAATGATTCCCAGCAAGATCGAGGGAATGAACCATGAGGAGGGGCGGCTTTGGCCGCCAATCTGAAAAAGGAGAGACCCTCCCAGAAGAAGGGTCATCAAAGCCACGCGAAGGATGATGAGCCATTTGATTCGCTCCCGAAAATCTTCCTTGACCCGATGCGTAGAACCTTTATTGTCAACAACAGTCATCAATTACGCCATTCACACCAATCATGGGGTTTTAAAACTCTTGCAATTGAATTGAAAATTGGGATCGGGGCTAACCGACAACGGAAGCCATCTTAAAGATAGGCAGATACATGGCGATGACGATAAATCCAATCGTGACCCCCAAAAATACCATTAGCGCCGGCTCAAGAAGTGATGTCAGGGCAGTCACGGCGGAATCGACCTCATCGTCATAAAAATCCGCAATTTTCTCCAACATCGCATCCAGAGCCCCGGTCGACTCTCCCACGCCAATCATTTGGACAACCATCTGAGGAAATACATTGGTCTTCTTTAGCGGTTCCGCAATAGTTTTCCCTTCACTGATGCTCTGTTTAACCGACAGCAAAGCTTCTTCAACGACCTTATTGCCCGACGTTTTTGCCACGATGCCTAAACCATCTAAAATGGGAACCCCTGAGCTGATTAATGTTCCCAAGGTCCGGGTAAAATTTGCCACCGAGGCCTTTCGGATCAAATCTCCCACCACGGGAAGCTTGAGGAGATACAAATCAACAAGCCTTCTGCCGTTCGTGGTTTTATAATATTTTTTAAAAGCAAAAGATAGCCCCATCAACCCGATAACAATAAAAATAATATTGTGCTGCATGAATTCGCTGGCTCCGATGACGATAACCGTCGGAAGGGGAAGGGTTCCTCCAAAATCAACGAACATTTTCGCGAAAGTCGGTATTACCCACACCATTAAAATCGTGATAACGCCAATGGCCACGCTGACGATCACACCCGGATAGACCATTGCCGATTTGATCTGTTTTTTTAGTTTCATCGACTTTTCGATATGTTTTGCCAAACGGTTTAAAATGGTATCCAAAATACCCCCCGCTTCGCCGGCCGCCACCATGTTGACATATAAATCATCGAATACTTTCGGATGTTTTCTTAAAGAATCGGCATAGGTCGCCCCTCCCTCAACATCCTGGCGTACCTGAACCAGGGCTTTTGCCAGTGTTTTATTTTCGGTTTGAGCGGAAAGAATTTCGAGGCATTGAACAAGCGGCAAACCCGCGTCTATCATGGTGGCAAACTGCCGGGTAAAAATCACAATGTCTTTTTCCTTGACCCTTCCGCCTCCTCCAAAGGAAAGAGTGATTCCCGCCGGTTTAGGATTAACAGAGGTCACCAAGATATTTTGTTTTCTCAGGATAGAAATCACCTCATCCTTATTTCCAGCTGCGACCTCCCCTTTCTGGATCCCCCCCTGCCTTGTTTTGCCTGTCCATACGAATGTTGCCATAACGACTCCTGACCTGACCTTTTCTAAGCGTTAGTAAGCTTTCCTTCTCTCAGCCCATTTGAAGAAGAGGTCATCCCCCCCCGATTAAACATCGCTAAAAGTTCATCGGGAAGGCTTGACCGTTGCACGGCTGTCTCTTTGGTTATATATTTTCTCATCACCAGTTCATAGAGAGATTGGTTCATGGTCTGCATTCCATATTTCGCCTGACCCGTTTGCATCGTCGAATAAATCTGATGAAGCTTGTCTTCTCTGATTAAATTCCGGATAGCGGGATTTGGAACCATGATTTCTAAAGCAAGACATCTTCCCCCTCCCTGTTTCTCAATCAATTGTTGGGAAACCACCCCTTCCAGGACAAAGGAAAGCTGAGCGCGCACCTGGGGTTGCTGACCCGGAGGAAAAACGTCTATAATCCGGTTCATGGTCTGGGCACACGAATTCGTATGAAGGGTCCCTAAAGTGAGGTGTCCCGTTTCCGCAATGGTCAAAGCGGCTTCGATCGTCTCCAGGTCGCGCATTTCCCCCACTAAAACAACATCCGGGTCCTGCCTTAAAATATATTTAAGAGCTGTTTTAAAGGACTTGGTGTCCATTTTTACTTCTCGTTGGTTTACCACCGCTTTCTTATGAGCATGAATATATTCGATCGGGTCTTCAATGGTGATAATATGGAAATGGTTTTCACTGTTAATTTTGTCAATCATCGCCGCTAAAGTCGTAGACTTGCCGCTTCCCGTCTGCCCGGTCACCAAAACGAGTCCGCGCGGTTTCTCACTCAGGTCTTTCAAAATTTTTGGCAATCCCAATTCTTCAAAGGTTTCGATTTTAAAAGGAATCACCCGAATGGCGGCCGCAACGCAGCCCCTTTGCATAAAAACATTAACCCGGAACCGGCTTAACCCTTGTAAACCGAACGAAAAATCCAATTCATTTTCTTCTTCAAACGTATGTTTTTGAGAATCCGTAAGAATACTGTAAATAAGCTGCTTGGTATCAACCTGCGTAAGGGGTGGATGGTTCATCGCAACCATCGATCCATCAATCCTCATCTGAGGAGGCGTACCGGTTGTAATATGCAGGTCAGATCCCTTTTTTTCCAATAAACCTTGTAAAAGTTGCTGTAAATTTGCCATGAGTTAATTTCTCCTAATCGGTAAAGGTAGACTCCGCGACATCTTCAACGGTTGTTAAACCGGCTTTGATTTTTTCGAGTCCGCTCACTCTCAACGTCTTCATTCCCAGGGAAATCGCTTTCTTTTTAATTTCATCCGCATTGGCTCCCTGCAGAATCAATCCACGGATTTCATCCCCTATAGGAAGCACTTCATAAAGCCCTAATCTTCCTTTATACCCGGTGTTATTGCATGCGCCACATCCTTTCCCTTTATAACAGGCAATCGAATTCGCGTCTTCGGTTGAAAATCCCATGGAAACCAGAGTTTCCGGGGGGATTTTTTCAACTTCCTTGCACTGAAGGCAGATCCTTCTGACCAAACGCTGGGCCAGAATCAAAACACAGGAAGAAGCCACCATGAAAGGTTCGATGCCCATGTTGAGCAAACGATTAATAGTACCCGGAGCGTCATTGGTATGTAGCGTGCTAAGGACAAGATGTCCCGTTAAAGCCGCTTTGACGGCAATTTCGGCCGTTTCAAAGTCTCTGATTTCTCCGACCATGACCACATCCGGATCCTGCCTTAAAAAGGAACGCAACGCGGCGGCAAAATTCAATCCGATACTTTCTTTCATCTGAACCTGGTTGATGCCTTCCAGGTTGTACTCAACCGGATCCTCCGCCGTCATAATATTAATATCAACGGTATTAATGTAATTCATCGCAGAATACAGCGTGGTCGTTTTTCCAGAACCGGTGGGCCCGGTGACCAGAACCATTCCCCACGGGCTTGAAACCGCTTTCATGAAATTTTCCATGGCTTTAGGCTCGAAACCGAGTTTGGTCAGATCGACATTTAAACTCGACTTGTCTAAAATTCTCATCACGATTTTTTCACCAAAAAGACAGGGAAGAATCGAAACACGGAGATCAACCTCTTTATCGGTAAGTTTTAATTTTATTCTGCCGTCCTGCGGAAGCCGTCGTTCAGAAATATCGAGGTTTGCCATGATTTTAATCCTGGAGGTCAAAGCTGCCTTGAACTTCAAAGGGGGCGCCATCACTTCACTGAGGGAGCCGTCCATCCGGTAACGAACACGAAATTTCTTTTCATAGGCTTCAATATGAATATCGCTAACTCCCTTTCGGATAGCTTCCGTAAGGATAATATTGACCAGCTTGACGACTGGAGCGTCTTCGACCTCTGCTTTCAATTGGACGACATCGACGTCTTCTTCTTCATCATCATGAAGGACGTCGACATTCTCATCTTCAATATTTTGAAGCATCGTTTGAATTTGCTGAGACGAATTGTAATATTTGGTCATCGCCGTCAGAATCCCGCTTTCGGAAGCCAATACCGGAGAAATGTCGTACCCTGTCATAAATTTTATATCGTCGACTGCAAAAACATTGGAAGGATCGATCATAGCGACATGAAGAAGGCCTCCTGACCGCTTGACCGGAATAACCTTATATTTCTGCACCAGTTCGGATGGCACCAGCTTAATCACCGAGGCGTCTATTTCTGTTTTTAAAATGTCTATATAGGGAAGACGAAGTTGGGTACTTAAAAATTGAAGAAGTTTAATTTCCTCAATCGCCCCGATTTTCGTCAGGATTGACGTGAAAACTCCCCCGTCTTTTTTAAGAGAAACGAGCGCTTTCTGAAAATTTTCTTCGGTGAGGAGCTTCGCCTGGACGAGTAACTTACCTAACTTTTCAGGAACCATTCATTAATACTCCAAACAAAACAGGGCTTTTAAACGCGGGGTTTTTGCTACAATACAGAAAAAAACCACAGGTTATGCTACGTCTGAAGTTTATCCGTGAACCCCATTTTTGTCAAACCACCCGAAATTGGATTTTTTCCAGTTTCAAGTCGTCAAAACGTCAGGATTTTTAAAAATTGAAGGACCGTTTGAAATCAGGAATGGTTGTTATTTTTACTGGATGGATTTTGCCATTAAGGATACCGGAGGCATCTTTCCGGTCCAGATTTTAAAGGCTAAAGCCCCCTGGAAAACCAGCATGCTTGAGCCATTTAAAATCGGGCACCCGTTTTGTTTTGCCTCTTCCAAAAACGGTGTCATTCGAGGGTTATAAATTAAATCGTAGACTTTGAGTTTCCTGTGAAAAAAATCAGGGGGAACGGGCGAGGCAGCCCCGGCGTGAAGGCCGACAGAAGTGGCATTGATTAAGAGGTCGGAGCATTGTATAAAAGTCTTTAAATCCGGCTCATGATAAGAAAAGGTTACAACCTCGATTTCCGGAAAGTATTGGTTGAGTTGTTTTTTCAGAACTGATCTTTTGGACGGGGTTCGGTTAACAATCCCGATCGATTTTACTTTCTCAAAACAGAGCTGTGTCGCAACCGCTTTGGCCGCACCACCCGCGCCAAGGAGAACAATTCTCTTGTTTTTTGGAGAAAAACTCCATTTTTTCCTGAGAGACTCAACAAACCCCGGGCCATCGGTATTAAATCCCCATAATTTTCCTTTGTGAATTCGAACGGTATTGACTGCCCCTATGATGGAAGCTTCCGGAGAAATTTTGTCCACGAGGGAAACCATCTTCTCCTTATGCGGAATCGTTACGTTAAATCCAAGAAATCCCAGGAGTGTTAAGGAATAAACGGCTTGTTCTAAATCTTTTGGCAAAATATCAAAGGGAATGTAACAGTAGTCCAGCCCCAGCGCGTCAAAAGCCGCCTGGTGCATTTGGGGAGATAACGAATGGGAGACCGGATGGCCGATAATAGCCACGCACCGGGTTTTTCCCGTCATAAAGCCAGACTTTCTATAAAACGAGAAAGGCCCTTCGCGTTTGAGTCAACCATCACCGTTGAAACTCCCAGCTCTTTTTCTATCGCGTCAAAAGGGGTTTCGTCTAAAAACAAATGGCTTTCTTCGTTTAGGGCAACAGACGGTATCAACAGGTGATCTCCCAGATTTTTTCCGCTTAGTTGTGAAATAATATCCCGGCCGACGATTAAACCGGTCATCGTCACGGTCTGTCCTAAAAAGTCATTCAAAATGGGATATAAATGAAAGGTCAGCCCTTGAACCTTTAATTGCTCCAAACCTTTTTTCAAAAAAGGGTAAAAAGAGGTCCCGGTAACAAGAGAAATGCTTGTTTTCTTTTTTAATTTCCGGGGTAATGTTTCCACAAAAAGATCCCATTCAGATAAAAATGCTGAAACCATCCCCACACCATTTTCAAGCTGGGGGAAATCCTCATAATATTCAAGGGATGGAATCGGCATATTTCCAATAATAAACATTTCATCGGCCGGATAGAGAAACGGATATCCCAGGTCTTTTTTAAATGTCTCCTGCCATTGATGAATTTTCTGAATGGACTCTCTCGCATAGTCCGGCGTGAAAACTTCCAGGGCAGGAAGATTTTCCCTGTGCCTGGTCAATCCTACCGGGACAATGGCTAAAGACATGACTTTTGGATAAAATTTCGCCAAATCAAATACGCTTTTCTCCAAATACGGACCATCATTAAACCCTGGCGTTAACACGATTTGGGTGTGCAGGCAAATTCCATGTTCGGTAAGTTCTTCAATCTGGGAAAGGATAGGCGGAGCATGTTCATTTTTTAAAAGTTTTTTTCTTAGCTCAACATCCGTCGTATGGACGGAAATGTAGAGAGGAGAGAGTTTCTGTTCGAACACCCTCTCTTTGTCTCTTTTGGATAAATTCGTTAAAGTAATGTAATTCCCATACATAAACGAAAACCGGTAGTCCTCATCTCTGATGTAAAGGGATTGGCGAAACCCTCCCGGCATTTGATCGACAAAACAAAACTCGCATTCATTAGGACACTGGCGTATCCGCATAGGGATAAAATCAAGGCCGAGTTCCTCGTCATATTCTTTTTCAATCTCAATCTCCCAGATTTCACCGTCTTTTTTTCGCACTTCAATTTTCAATTCTTCTTCGGTGATAAAGAATTTATAGTCAATGACATCTCTCAGGGGTTTTTCATTAATCGATAAAAGCTCATCTCCCGTTTCGATTTCAACCTCTTCGGCGATACTGCCAGGTTCCACGTAATTGATTAACAAACCTTTTTGAGATAATTTTTTTTCGTCGTTAACGATCATTTTAAAAAGCCTCGATATAAGTATTGGAGTCCCGAACCTACCGTCAGGGCCAGGGTCACAACGAGCAGCGGAAAAAGGGAATTTAGATTCTTGTTGAAAATCACAAAAAGTAAAACCAAACAAAGATAAAGGAATTGAAGAACAGTCGAACTTTTTCCGGCCAGGGTCGGCGTGATGTTAACCTTCATTTGAACCATATCCATTAATATCGTTCCGAAAATAAGAACGATATCCCGGCTTACGACGGTCACAGAGGCCCAGACCGGAACAATTTTCGTAACCGACAAAGTGACAAAAGAAGCCGTCAGCAGGAGTTTATCCGCCATCGGATCCAGATAGGTTCCGAGCAACGTCCTTTGGTCCGCCAGGCGGGCAATCAGGCCGTCCAGACCATCTGTCGCAAAAGCAAAAAACAGGATCCCCAGTGCCAGAGAATAATATTTATAAATCAGGCAATTAATGAAAAATGGAATAAGTAAAATCCGTAGGAGAGTAAGAAAATTCGGGACGTTCATCATCCTAGAACAGCGATAGAAAGTTGTCATTGCGAGCGAAGCGAAGCAATCTCAAGACTTTACGATAAGATTGCCACGCACCCTTCGGTGCTCGCAATGACATGATTAATAAGTGGGTGCGAAGTCTATCGCTGATCTTGGGATTCAAGTTTTCCTTTACAAGTTAGTCAAATTCATGTATAAAATCTACTTTATTTTAACTCTTTGTTTTTTACAATTTATTTTTTCGATCATTTATTTTGGAGAACACATGACAGCGGCTGAAATCTATCAGATTGAAGGTTTTGACCCAAAAAAACGCTACTTCAACAGAAATCTTTTTATTCATAAAAAAGACAAAAATTATCTGGCCCAGTTTACCTACGAAACTGTTCCTTTTGAAACGCCGCATTTCCTAACCCCCATCGAAGCTGTCAGAGAGCTCGTTCGAACTCTCCAAGAAAAAGATTTCTCTAAATTAAGAGCAAAAATAAATTTCAAAGGGAAAAATTACCTGACTGAATCGGAACCCTGGATCGATTTTTGATGGATTTTCCGATTTTAAATTCTCCTGAGTATAAGGGATATTTCCTTCGTCTGGACCCTAAAGAGGAAATCCTTTCTTTATTTAAATCGGACGGGGATTTTATAAAATCGGTCAAACTGGAGGATCTGGTCTCCCTCTTATTAGAATCCAATGGAAGCACCCGCAGAAAAAATCTCAGGACCTCCCTTTCATTAAAGATAAAATATCAAAGTGCGCCAGGAAACTGGGAAGAAAGTATTACCGGGACTTTGGGTACAGGCGGACTTTTTATTGAAACTCCGGTGCCGCTTGAGAAAGGATCAGACGTGGCAATAAAATTTAACCTCCCCGATACCCCGCTCCAACTAATAGAAGCCAAGGGGAAAGTGGTTTGGACAAGAAACCAGTTTGAAAAAGTCCTGCATTTCCCTGGAATGGGAATAGAATTTAGCGATATCTCGAACGAACAGAAATCCGCCATCCGAAATATGATTACGGCAATTAATAAATCCAGAGGCATTGAATTAACCCAAGAACAGAGTTAGAAAGCTGTCATTGCGAACAAAGTGAAGCAATCTCAAGACTTTACGATAAGATTGCCACGCACCCTTCGGTGCTCGCAATGACATGATTAATAAGTGGATGCGAAGTCTATCGCTGGTCTTGGGATAAACGCTTAGCTTGCCTAAATAACTTAGCCATGCTACATTTATAACTTAAATTTAACTTAAAATAAGGAGAAAGCTTTGAAAAGAATGAGTCTATTTATTTTTTGTCTGGTTTCATTATTTTTTCTTAAAACAGCCCTTGCGGACGAGCTTGCAAATGTAAACGGGACATCCATTACGACAGAAGAATTCATGAAAAATATGGCTCAAGTCCCACCTCAAGAAAAGAGTCAGTATTCTTCTCCGGAGGGGAAGAAAAGGGTTTTGAATTTTCTTGTCGAACGGGAACTTCTTTCACAGGAAGCAAAAAAAACAGGATTGGATAAAGACCCTGTCTATTTAGAAGAAGTTGAACAGGCAAAAAAACAAATTTTAGTCAACCTGATTGCACAGAAGATCGGCCAGGAAAAAATAAACGAAGAGGAAATTCACTCTTATTTTAATAAGAATATCAAAGACTTTCAACTTGTTCGGGCAAGTCATATTCTTGTTAAAACAGAAGAAGAAGCCCTAAAAGTTAAAAAAGAACTTTCGGCGGGCGGTAATTTTGAAGAACTTGCTAAAAAATACTCTATTGATCCAGGGTCCGCCCAAAAGAAAGGCGACCTTGGCTTTTTTAACCGAAAACAGATGGTACAACCCTTTGCTGACCTTGCTTTTTCGTTAAAACCAAATGAAATGGGAGGACCTGTCAAGACTCAATTTGGTTACCATCTTATAAAAGTCATGGAAGTCAAAAACCCTAAATTTGAAGAATTAACCCAGGAAAACAAAAGAACGATTCAAACGGGCATTATGAATAATGAGATTGAGAAATTAAAATCTAAAGGAAAAGTTAAAATTAACGAAGAAGCCTTAAAAAAACTTAACTAGACGTCGCAAATGAAACTGTCAAATATGTACAGAGTTTTTAAGCTCGCCCTTTTCTTTATCGCGTTTTTCTTCTTTACTAAAGCTTCATTTGGAGCTGAAATCGGGAAAGGGGTTCAAATCACATGGCTCGGTCAATCCGGGTTTAAAATTGTCGCCCCTAACGGAAAGATTATTCTCATTGACCCCTGGGCGAAAGGAAATACCCTTTATCCCTATAAAACCTCCAGCGGGGAGCCCGATTTAACCCCTTTGTTGGAGGCAGATATTATTCTGATCACCCACGGGCATTTTGATCATTTAGGCGATACCCTTCCCATTGCGGAAGATCCGACCGCCAAAAAAGATTTAAAAATTGTCACCATTTTTGAATTAATGACCTATTTGTGGCAGGAGGGCGTTGATCAGAACAAACTCATGGCGCTTAATTTAGGCGGGTCCGCTAACATTGATGGCATCCAGATTACAATGGTCAAGGCGGTCCATAGTTCCGGAATAGGACCGTTTTCACCGAAAAGTTTAACCTACGGGGGTGAAGCGGCGGGATTTATCATTGAGTTTACCAACGGCTTTAAAATTTACCATGCCGGCGATACGGCTTTATTTGGTGAAATGAAATCTTACAACACTTTTTATCACCCTAATCTAATGATGTTGCCGATTGGTGGAGTTTTCACCATGGGACCCAAAGACGCGGCCATGGCGGCTGAATTTGTCCATCCTCAATATGTGATTCCCATGCATTATGGCGGAACCTTTAACCTTCCCGGAAAACCCGCCGACTTCAAAACTGCCTTAAGTAAACGAGGCCGGGGGATTAAAGTCATCATCCCCATCCCCGGCAAACCCATCAATTAAATCTTTTTTAAAAAACCTTTGGCATTTTGAACCAATGAGAAGGGGTCATCTGCTGCATTCTCATCGGTTCAAGGACATGCAGGACTCGCAGGGACATATCTTTCTAAGTAAATCAAACGAATAAATCCCGGTGCTATGCCCATCGCTCCAATTGACCTGAATGGCGTAATTTCCAACCGGAAAAAGGTCATCCGGATGAATATCTCCGGGAATCGTTTCCCGTTTAAGGAGAGATTCACCCGTCCATTCGTCCACGCACGATGCACATTGACAGGAAAGCCTCAGATATTCATAAGAATAATTTCCCTTATGGCCGTCTTCCCAGGTCATTTCAATTCCAACACCTCTGATATTTTTGATTTCTGCGGGTCTCAGGTATGATTCCATTTTTATTAGCCTTTATTTCCCAGCCACAGTTTCTTTAAGCGCTCTTATAAACGTAGGTGAAGTATTTAAGGAGGGCATTCGATAAAAATAAGGAATTCCAAGTTCCGTGGCGATTCCTTTAAATAAAATATCGATTTCATAAAGGGTTTCGGAATGGTCCGACACAAAACTAATCGGAACCACGAGAATCTTTTGAACTTTCTGTTCCGCCAGCTCTTTTAGTTTTTCCTCAACGGATGGACCAATCCACTTGAGCCTCCCAATTTTACTTTGATAAGCCAAATGAAGAACTTCTTCCTTTAAATAGGGTGCCAACAAATTCACCGTCTCTTTAATCTGTTTTTGATAGGGGTCTCCTTTTAAAATTACCTTTTCAGGCACACCATGGGCAGAAAACAACACATGAAGCTTTCCGACAGCCTCTTTGGGAAAAAGTTTTTTCCCCTCTTGAATATTTTCGAACACCGCCTGAATATAAGATGGCTGATTATACCATTCATAAATGGGTTGAATCTGGAGGTTTAGCCCTTTTTTCTTAATCAACCGGTTAAGTTCATTCATTCCGGAACCCGATGAAGTAATGGAGTATTGAGGAAATAACGGAAGAACGATCACCTTTTCAATTCTCTCTTTCGCAATCTGATCAAGGGCCTCTTCGATACTGGGTTTCCAATAACGCATCCCCACAAAAACTTTGTAATTTCCTTCTTTTGAAAGAAGCCTTTCAAGAGCTTCCCGTTGGGCCTCGGTCAATTCTCTGATCGGTGATTTCCCTCCGATTAACCGATAATACTCCTTGACCACCGAACTTCTGCGTTTTGAAATCCAGGCAGCAAGGGCCGGGAGAAGCCATTGGAATCCAAAAGGAAGCGTAATAATGTCCTCATCTGAAAAGAGGTTAAATAAAAATGGTTCAATCGCCTCCAACGAATCCGGGCCTCCTAAATTAATTAAAAGGACTCCGGTCGGCGCCTTATCGAAATGATTCAAATATTTTTTCCTTTATTTTACAGAAGATTGATCAAATCCTTTAAGCAGGGTCCAATGCTCACCGCCGTTGACCGACTTATACAGTCCTCCCTGTGTCCCCGCGAAAAGGATTTCAGGCCTCGACTTATCCAGGGCCAACGCCCGGATGACTTTACTTTCTAAACCCCGGTTTTCAGGAATCCAGCTTTCTCCTCCGTCAGTTGATTTGTAAATACCCATGTCAGTGCCGGCATACACCGTCTTAAGGTCATTCCCATTCAATGCCAGGGCAATCACAAAACGGGAGTCCACCCCTTTGGTCATTTTTATCCAGCGGTCTCCCCCATCAGAACTTTTAAAGACTCCCAGGGAGGTTCCGATCAGGATTTCATTGTTTTGTTTGGGATTAATTAAAATGCTGTTGACGCCTAATGACATCGCGCTTCCCACTTCATTTTCAATTAAACCCTGGTTTTTCTTTTCCCAGTGCTCACCCAAATCTCTGCTTTTATAGATACCTCCACTGGTACCAACGTAGAGCATTTCACTATTTTCGGGATCAAAGACGAGACTGACGGTATAAACACTCTCCATGTCCCCCACCTTTTCAACCCATTCCGAACCCGCGTCGATGCTTTTAAAAACCCCGACGGTTGTCGCCGCAAAAATAGTTTTAGGATCTTTAGGGTAGAAGGTCAGACCGTTGACAACGGAAACATGCCCTTTCAATCCAATATTGGCCGAATGCCATTGTTGTCCCCCATCTTGAGTTTTATAGATGGCGTCGCCAAAGGTCCCGGCATATACCGTCGAAGAGGAGGAAGGGTCAATCGCCAAAGAGAGCACATGGGCATCGCTCAAACCTTCACTCCGAAACTCCCATGTTTCACCCCCGTCCCGGCTTTTGTAAACCCCTTTCATTGTCGCGACATACATGATCTGAGAGTTGGAGGGATGAATCGAAATAGCAAAAACTGTCGGTTCCTGATGGGTGCAACCTGTCAGTCCCAAAAGGAATAAAATAAGAACCACGGGAAGGGATTTCATTACAAACCGATTCCCACAAGGACCCCCGCGTCAGCCGTCCCTGCGAGAAGAGTCCCGGGATAGGGAGAAAAGAAACTTTTGGTATCGGATAAAAGCCCTTTTCCGGACGCTTTGGTCCACGTACTACCCTGATCCTTACTCCAAAAAATTCCTTTTTCAGTCCCCGCAAAAATGACCTTTTTCCCGTCCACATTTTCAACCGCAAGTGTCTGACAGTTAAGCCCGCCAGGAAGCGCTGTAA
This sequence comes from Nitrospirota bacterium, assembly GCA_016178585.1. Taxonomy (NCBI): domain Bacteria; kingdom Pseudomonadati; phylum Nitrospirota; species Nitrospirota bacterium. Next base: position 17,937 of record JACOTA010000045.1, on the reverse strand, counting down.
GGGGTTTCCACCGGACATCATGTTTTAAAACCGTCCCCTCAAAAATCTCCCTGTCAGTCCATAGATACAAATTTTCTTTGAAATAAGCTCCCCGAATCTCAAATGGGTGGTTTGGGTAGGTCAATGGCTGGAGAAGGACAGGCCCTGTTTTGGGAATCATAAAAAATTCCTGCCTGGAAAGGGCAAATAACGTTTGGCGGTCGCCGACGGTCCATTGAATAGGGACATCGACGGGAAGAAACACCTTTTCCCAATAATTCGCGGTATTGTCCCGCCTGAACAACCCTTTTTCCGTTCCCGCATATAAAATGTCAGACGGATCAATGAAAAGAGCATGAATTCCCGACTTGCCGATTCCTTCATCCAACGGGACCCAACGCTTTTTTAACCGGTCTCCTAAGAAGACCCCATCTCCAGACAAAACATAAAGAGTGTGGGTCGCGTCCTCTTGAACCGTTTGGATATTATAATCGGAAAGCCCTTCATTCATCTGATACCAGGAATTACCCCCATCTTTACTTCTAAAAATCCCTCCGCCTTCCGTTGCCGCATAAAACCCTTTTTCGGGATTGCCCAAAATCGACTGAACCGCCGGGAACGAGATTCCTTTCTCCAACGCTAACCAATGGGATTCATTGGTATTTTTTAAAAATACACCATTTGAGGTTCCCGCATATAAATGACTGTCAGGGGTAAAAAGCATGGATTGAATACTTTTTTCTCTCAAATCTCCATTGATTGAACTCCAGCTTTGACCTTCGTTTGAGCTTTTAAAAATTCCCTCTCCGGTCCCGGCATACAGGGTTCCGTCCTGGGCCGCCCGAATGCTTCGAATCGAAATATTTGACAGACCGTTATTAAAAGGAATCCATTTTCGTCCGCCATCAGTCGATTTAAAAATCCCGCCGCCAAAGGTCCCGGCAAGCAAATGACCCTTCGGAGATTTGACCATCACCCGAATATAATTTTCATTTAAACCGGACTCTCCCTGGAGCTTGAAGTTAATCACCTGCCAGCTCTTTCCCATATCCCGGCTGTGAAAAATCCCCTGTCCGGCAGTTCCTGCGAACAGAGCTCCGGAATGATCAAAAATGATAGCTCTGACCAGCATTGATTCCATACCTTTATTGACAGGCTCCCACTGCTTTCCCTGGTCACTGCTTTTAAATACGCCCGCCCCGGTTCCAATAAAAATTTCTTTTTGGTATTCCGTAATCGTGGCAATTTCAAGATTGGTCAAGCCATGATTGGACTCGCTCCAGGTTTTCCCTTTGTCATCGCTCTTAAAAATCCCTCCCCTGATGGTTCCGGCATAAAGGGTTCCTTCCTTCGAAACGAATAAAGACAAAATAAAAGGATCCTTAATCCCTGACTTCACGGACTCCCATTTATCGTCTCCAGATTTCTTTTTGTAAATTCCGTCTCCAAAGACTCCCGCAAAAATCGTGTTGTCATCATCTAACGATAAAGCCGATATGCTTCCGCCCGAAACAGGTCCGTTTGTCTGATAAAACGTAATTTCTCCCTTTTTCGGCTTTTGATAACCCATGCGGTTTGTAATGTACTGGAACTGCTCCAGATATTTAACCTCCTCTTTGGAGCACTCTTTAGGAGCCATAATCGCCGTCAAACCAAGCCCTAAAAGACCCAGGGCAACAAAATAAATTCCCTTTAACAATTTCTTCTTCATCTGATAAATACCTTTTTTCTTAACTCGTTAAACCCATCGGTCAAGGGAGGAGTTTGGCGGCCGCTTCAATCAAATCCCACAACACCTGCCGGGTCGTCGCATGACCAAACGGATAAGCTTTTCCGGTTACTTCCTGATAAATCCTCTTTCCTTCTTCGAGAGTTAAGTCCAACGGTTCTTTACTCCCCCCAAAAAATAGATCTTTTTGAGAAAACTGAATCAGATGAGGATATGCCCTTTCATCTTTTGTAATTAAAAACTCTTTACCGGAAGAGTCCTGGACCCATAAACCGATCTTCATATCATTTTACAGGCAATGGTTTTTGATAAAATCATCGGCATGTTCTTTTTTGGTGGGCTCAACATGAGAACCTGCTCGTTTTAAAAAAAGGCGGAATTCCTCGCACGCTTTCTCGCGGTCTCCGATTTTTTCAAATGCCCAGGCTGTCAAAAACGTCGGCGTGTATAATAACGGTTTTTCTGTAATCTCATAATCGAATTTTAATTTTGCCGCTTCTTGAAACAGGACGATCGCTTCTTCAAACTTGGCCTCTGACATATCAATCATTCCTTGACGATTTAAATCATAAGCCTTATCCAAAACGTCGTCCCCGCCAGCGGTCACTGGAAAGACAAACAAAAACAAGAAAAACACCCACGGAATCATAAAAGAAGATGATTCGAGAAAAGTAATTCTTTAACACAGGCTTCTCCGCCCTCGGAGAAAAATACTCTCCTTTTTCCGGGGAGATAGACCCCATTGACCACAACCGGCTCATCATTAAAGCTTTCGGCCTGCTTCAAGTCTCCTTTGGGAGTAAAGTAATAAACAATATATCGGGTATTTAAAAATTTTCCGTCGCGGGTAATGATAGAGTCCTGAACGTTTATCGTAAAACGAACCGGCCCCATATTCCGGTTTATTTGAACAATCCTGTTATCTTTCACACGGTAGCGGGAGTTCAAACCATCTCCGTGAATCAGAACAAGCCGGCCCAGGGGATGAGAATCTGCTTCTCCCAAGGTTAAAATATTTTTCCCGTCGCTGGTGTCAAATGTTCGGTGCCCTCGATGAGTTGCCATCATCCCAATTTGCGCTTCTGCCCATTTTTCAATTTCCGGGTCGCCTAAACTAACCTTCACCTCCTCAGGCAGTCTGACGGTCACGCTTCCCTTGACGCTTTTTCCGTTCAGGGTGACTTCCAGTGAGGAAGAAAAGCCCTTGAACTCTTGACTCCAGCGATAAGTCGTTTCATAGGCCCGCCGTAAAAGATCCCTTGCTTGAGGATCATCTGCGACGGCGATGGTTTCCTGCTCGTTAACCTCGTAATTTTTCATGTTTTTTTCTCCCTTTCGTCCTTGTAACCCAAATTCTTACTATGCTATATTTATTTTCGAAAATCAATCCTTAAAAAAAAGGAACTCCGGCTATCGAACCTTTCTATATCCCCACCGGCGACGAAGTTAAACTCTTTCAAATCGCCTTTGAATCCCGAATTCCAGTGGCCTTAAAAGGGCCGACAGGATGCGGCAAAACCCGTTTCGTAGAGTCTATGGCTTATCGTTTAAAGGTGCCCTTAACCACCGTCTCCTGTCACGAAGACCTGACCGCTTCCGACCTCGTCGGACGTTATCTCCTCAAGGGAAATGAAACGGTTTGGTCTGATGGTCCCTTGACCACTGCGGTTAAAGAAGGGGCCATCTGTTATCTGGACGAAATTGTGGAAGCCCGGAAAGATACAACGGTCGTTATACATCCCCTGTCGGACAGCCGTAGAATCCTTCCGATTGAAAAAAAAGGAACGGTCATCGAGGCTCATAAAAATTTCATGCTGGTGCTTTCATATAATCCAGGTTACCAAAGTGTTCTTAAAGAGCTGAAGCAGAGCACGAAACAACGATTTATCGCCCTTGAATTTAATTATCCTCCCTTTGAACAGGAGGTCGAGATTGTCCGCCACGAAGCGGGAGTCAAAGATGAAATGGCAAAAAGTCTCGTCAGAATAGGGCAGAAAATAAGAAATCTTAAAAATCAGGGCCTGGATGAAGGGGTCAGCACCCGACTCCTGATTTATGCCGGTCATCTAATCAAAAATGGAATTGACCCTTACCTTGCCTGCAAAACAGCGCTTGCCCAACCGCTTACCGACGATCCGGAAATGCAAAAAAGTATCCAGGAAATTGTCTCTTCCATCTTATAAATGAAAAAACCTTATGATCTGATCATCGTGACCGTCACTCTTTATTTACGAAGAAAGGCCTTTGATGGATAGCCGCCTGGAGGATTTCTCCGCGAAAATCAATCAGATTTCCCCGAAAGCCGCCCGGGCGTTTGACCGGGTCAGTGAAGAGCTGTTTTACAAACTCCCGTTCAACCTCTTTCAACCCTGGTTTAATCTTGGTTTTCTAATTTCCTACGCTTCCTCTGCCAATGGCATCAAGTTTTTTAATGACAGTCCTGAAATTCTTCAGCAAATCAAAAACCACCCGGCCCTGACGGCTTTTCTTCAAACCGGTCTGCATCTTGGGCTTGAGCAAAACAGCATGGCTCTGGACTATTTTCGGCGTTTACCCGAGCTGATCCACCATTTTCCACCTGAAACCCTCGACGAATGGGCGCGTAAAGGGAACCTTCTGGCCAAAGAAGATTATCTCACCGGCACAGAATATTTTAAATCAGGCCCCTCTATTCTCCCCGTCCTGGATGCGGGGTTGCTGGAACCCTGGGGTAAAATCGGCCTTTTGCTGTCCAGAGAAGATCTCCAGGCCAAAAGTTTCCTGACCCTGGAATATTTCAGAACCTCTCCCGAAATCTTCGCCCGGGTAAAGGACTCTTCGCTTCATCCTCAAATCCTTAAAATTGGTCACGCCCTGGCGCTCCAGGCCCCGAAAGAAACGTTGGGGTATTTCAAGGCTGTTCCGGAAATTTTTCAAAACCTCCATCAGAAAGAGGAAATTCATCTTATTTTTTCTCTTGCCGGCGAGATCGGCTTTCAGGCGCCCTCGGCCGTGACCGGCTTTTTAACCCATGCCACCGACCTTTTAAAAATGATGAACGGGAATTTAACTTCCCTAAAGGTTTTTGTCGAAGCCGGCCTCAAAATCAAAATTAAAGAGAACCCTGAGCTGGTCAGGGCCTTCTTTGCTCTTAAATCTCAAAAATCAATCGACACCATCCGGAGCTTATCCCATAACGTCTTTTTATCGGATGTCCATAAACGTTTAAAATATTTTGCCGAAATGATCACCGGACGGACGGTTGAAATCACGCCGGGTTTGATCCCCTCAAGCCGGCTTAAAGATCGTACCGGAACCATTACCCTCCCCGAAAAAATCAATGTTTACATGGATCGTGACGATAATCTCAAACTCTATAAATTAATGACCCTTCATGAATCCGCCCATATTGAATTTGGAAGCTATACCCCTCTTGGACCGGCCTCCATCCGGGAGCTCATGGCCCTGTCAGAAAAAGAAGGGCTGACTTTTTCCCCCCGGCAACCGGTTTGGCGCTATTTTCCTGACCCGGTTCTGGCCCAGAATCTCTGGATGATCGCCGAAGAGTCGAGAATCGACTATCTCCTCCGGCTGAAATATTCGGGGGCGATGCGGGAGTTGAAACCGATCCTGGCGAGCCAAAAAGAAAAACGGCCTGATTTATTTCAACTCCCGGAAGAAAAAGGGGTTCTGGAGGCCTTATTCCAGTTATCGGTCAATGAGGATATCGTCGTTCCCCTTCCCATCGCCAATACCGTCTCCCGGGCATTTTCCATTTTAAAAACACTCTGGCATCCGGAGACCGCCGTGGAAGACACCCTCCATACCGTCTGCCTGATCTATGGCCAGCTCCGTAAAGAGATCAAACAAAACGCGCCGGAAGATAAAAAACCGGATGTCATCCCCCCCGCAGAAAATATTCCCAACTACGGGACCCTCCCCGAAAGCGCCTTTTCCAATCACGGCCTGATCACTCCTGACCTGGCGTTTCAAACGGAATCGGCGCCCGTTGATTCCTCGTTTAATTTAAATATGACCGAGAACCCACTGCCGCAACAGGTCCAATCCGAAACCATCACCCTCTCCCCTCAGTCAACCGGAGAGCCGGCTTCAAATAAAACGTCCGTTAAACCGGGGGCAAAGGACTCTTTCTCATACCCTGAATGGGACTGGATGAACCAGGACTATAAACCGGACTGGTGCAAACTCGTTGAAAAAGGTTTCGAACCGCCGTCGATTCATCCAACGGGACCGGACCTCCCTTACGGATCGCTCCTTTCCCTTCGGAGATATTTTGAAAAACTCCGGCCTGAAAATTACAGAAACGCAAAAAAACAGAAAGACGGTGAAGAATTTGATTTCGACCGTTTAATCGAGGCTGTTGTAGACATCCAATCAGGTTTTACCCCATCTGAAAATTTTTACATCCGAAGAGAAAAAAAGGAAAGGAAAATTTCAGTCGCCTTTTTAATCGATTTAAGCGGATCGACCCGGCAGGTTATTCCCGGCGCCGAAAAAAGAATTATCGATATTGAAAAAGAAAGCTTAAAATTAATGGCCGAAGCCTTAAATTCAATCGGTGATGAATATGGAATTTTCGGGTTTTCAGGGCAGTCGCGGGAGCAGATCGATTTTTATACGATTAAAGGTTTTGACGACAAGAATGCCCTCTTATTCAACCAGAAATTAGGGGCCCTGGAACCTTTAAAGCAAAACCGGGATGGCACCGCCATCCGCCACCTCACCCACAAATTCGTCCAACGGGAAGCCAAAATCAAACTGATGATCATCCTCAGCGACGGAAAACCTCTGGATGACGATTACCTGGAGCTTTACGCCCTGGAAGATACCAAAATGGCGCTAAGGGAGGCCAAAAACAGAGGAATTCACCCTTTCTGCATTACTGTGGACAAACAGGCCGGCAATTATATCCAGAAAATGTATCAGGACGTCAACTATACGTTCATCTCCGACATTCAAACCCTTCCCCAAAAACTCCCCCAAATCTATAAAAAGCTCACCACCTAAAGATCAAGGTTCTAAATCCCGGAGGTTAAGTATTTCTATAAAAACGGTTCATATGATACACTTAACTTAAGAAACCCCATCGGGCAAAAGTATGGCCAACAGCCTATCAGATCAGGGAAAATCGGATTTTACGAACCTAAGGCAACATCCACGGGCGGAGGTTGACTTAAAAACCGACTTTAAAATCCTCTCAGCGAAAAAGGAAGCCGACATTTCATCCGATGAGCTGGTGACTTCGAACGCCAGAACTTTAGGCGAAGGGGGTCTTTTGTTTGTCTCCCGGGTTCCTCTTGCCGTTGGGACCAGAGTCGACATGAAACTATATTTTTATTCACTCACCATTGAATTTGTTGCCGAAGTGGTGTGGATGAAAGAACAGACCGAATTCGGAACGTCTGAATATTTTTGCGGTTCAAAGTATGCGGCGATCTCCAATGACAATTTTTCCCACCTCCGTAATATTCTCCGATCTTATCAGACCCATTAAAAGCTGGAATGAAGCAACTGAAAGTTTCAATCCTCACCCGCCCCGAAGGACGGGTGCTACCAACGATCTCGACATCGACAACGACATCGACCACGTTTCAATCCTCACCCGCCCCGAAGGACGGGTGCTACATCATTATCAAACTCAAACCGGTGCTTTGCAATCGTTTCAATCCTCACCCGCCCCGAAGGACGGGTGCTACCGAGCCCTGCGCGCCCAGGTAGATGCGGGCGAAATGTTTCAATCCTCACCCGCCCCGAAGGACGGGTGCTACCCGACCTTCGACTGCCTGGCTATATCAGCAGACGGTTTCAATCCTCACCCGCCCCGAAGGACGGGTGCTACAAAAGTCCCACCGCTGGATATACTCCAATATTTTTGTTTCAATCCTCACCCGCCCCGAAGGACGGGTGCTACTTTTTGCGGGGATGAATTCAAAAGCTCCATTACGTGGTTTCAATCCTCACCCGCCCCGAAGGACGGGTGCTACCAGACGCAAAAGCAGTGACCAAGCTCAGCGCTGGACGTTTCAATCCTCACCCGCCCCGAAGGACGGGTGCTACGGAAAGTCTATCTCCGATAGGGATAAATCCGCCTGGTTTCAATCCTCACCCGCCCCGAAGGACGGGTGCTACTCCAGAATAAGAAATCAAAAAAGGAAGGGAAATTAAGTTTCAATCCTCACCCGCCCCGAAGGACGGGTGCTACACGCACAGAGAGCAATAGATCACGCGGTTTGAAAGTTTCAATCCTCACCCGCCCCGAAGGACGGGTGCTACTAAAGTAGAATCCTTTATTCCTGTTCTTTCACTTGTTTCAATCCTCACCCGCCCCGAAGGACGGGTGCTACCATGTATTCAACTTACAAACCAGGGTTAGAAATAGGTTTCAATCCTCACCCGCCCCGAAGGACGGGTGCTACAAAAAAGTGACCTTAGAATCTCCTGGTATTTGGTGTTTCAATCCTCACCCGCCCCGAAGGACGGGTGCTACCTCTGAATTAGATTTAAATACAAATGCCAAATCTAGTTTCAATCCTCACCCGCCCCGAAGGACGGGTGCTACCAGGGCAATGGATAGATAAAATTCATGTCTAAATTGTTTCAATCCTCACCCGCCCCGAAGGACGGGTGCTACAAACGGTTTAAACAAGATCTTAAACAGTTAATCAGTTTCAATCCTCACCCGCCCCGAAGGACGGGTGCTACGAGATTATAATAGATTTCAGCCAAATTAGCCAATAGTTTCAATCCTCACCCGCCCCGAAGGACGGGTGCTACGCCGCCTATTCTTCCGCCGAGTTCGCTTATCATTCGTTTCAATCCTCACCCGCCCCGAAGGACGGGTGCTACGCTGGCGCTGCTAATTGAATCTCAGGAAGAACTTGTTTCAATCCTCACCCGCCCCGAAGGACGGGTGCTACAGTACATCTAAAAACACTTTTATTTTTAATAGGTTATCAGTAAAAACTTGCGAACATTTCTTATTTGCAGACTTCATCTTAACATACCCGGTTAGTTTTTCCTTCTTTTCCATTGTTTTTCAATGATTTAAAGAGTTAGCGAACCCCCCGGCATTTTTCTATCACTGGATATCCGCGCTTATGCCAATAAAGGCCCATCGAAATCTATTGTTTTATTAATCCCAAAGGATTTAATGTATTTGTCTTTTGGTTCCGGTAGCCGGTAAATTCTAAGACTATCTTCTTTTGCTTCAATAATGTCCGATAACTTTCGAACCAATTCTTCATATTGCATGGGGTTTACTGTGCACTCAAAAACAGATTTCTGTACCCGCTGACCAAAGTTTTTACAAGTCTGAGCAACCATCCGTAAGCGCCTGCCTCCAAAGGAGGTCTCTGTAGAAACATCATACGTAATTAAAATATGCATCTGATCTCACCGGTACAAAAAAGGAATATATTCTTCCATATCCCCACGCAATGTTCGGGCAAGCAAGCGCGCTTGAACATGTGGAATCAAACCAATCGGCATTTTTTGTTCCAGGAAAGGATGGAGAATTTCTTCCTGTTTCCGTTTTTGATAAGCAATGACCACCTCTTTTCTCCCTTCGTCATTTAAATGAATCGCTCCGCCAGGTCTTTCAATAAAACAATTTTTATTGATCTGCCTGCGGTTTACGAGAGTTAATGCCAAACGATCTGCCAGGATAGAGCGAAACTCTTCCATTAAATCGAGCGCCAATGCCGCACGGCCTGGCCGGAGGGCATGCAAAAATCCCATCTGCGGGTCTAATCCAACTCCCTCCGCCGCCGCCACGCAATCGTTCATTAACAATGCGTATATAAATGAAATAAGGGCGTTCATCCTGTCCAATGGAGGACGACGGGTTCGCCCGTTCAGCTTAAATGATTCACGGTCTTCTCGAACCAGCTTGTCAAATGATCCAAAATAAGTTCGGGCTGATTCCCCCTCAACACCCCGAATTTGATCAAGGTCCTCGCAATTTGAAAGTCTTGACAAAGCGCCTCCAAGAGACTCGGCTGTGGCTTTTAATGTCAAAACATCTTGCTGATCATCGGTGTCCCGGGCACCTCGAAGAATAACCTGCCGGGTATTTTGAATCTTGCCAGCCACAATATTTTTAGCAATGGAAATTGTTATTTGATTATTGGTCATGGCTTCATGTTGAGCCTTCCTTAAAAGGACATTCCCCGAAACAGGACCTTCAACACGAGCTTTAAACCGGCCATTGCGATCAAGTAACACCATAAAGCGGCCGTCTTCAGCACATCGGTGCATCGCAAATGGGCTCACCATCACATTTCCAAAACAGACAACGCCTCCCAAATGATGAATCGGCACCTGGAGTTTTGTTTCTTTTTCGACCTCCACCTTAAGGGTATCATGATCTAAATGGAGATACGCCCCTTCAGTGGTAATATATAAAGTGTTCAACAGTTGATGCATTTTTGTTCCATTACCATAAATTAAACCTGGCTTTATGGGTCTATCACCCGGAATAAGTTTTCATGTAGTAAACGGGTTCGCTTTTGTTCTGCAATCGCGGAAGGCATACAGGCCTCTTGGAGAGAGCAATTCCGGCAACGAGCATCATTTACTGGCGGAGGGATTGTTTTTGATGAAAACATTCCCCTGATTGCTTTAATTGTAATTTCAACGAGATTATGAAGCTCATGGTCAAATGCCACTTCACGCCGACTGCGGGAACTATGGTGAAAGATAGCTCCACGGGGAACAGGCTGACCGGTCATTTCCTCCAGACATAATGCCTGGGCACAGAGTTGGAGATCATCATTTTCATACTTGTGTAAACGCCCGTGTTTATATTCCACCGGATAGGGAGTTTCACCGTGGAATTCAACCACATCTGCTTTGCCAATCAAACCCAAACGATTATTCCAGAGAGGAAGTGCCCGCTCAATCCGGATTCCATCTTCCCATCCACTTTCTTCCGGGGTGTCCGTCCGCTCATGCAAGTCACGACCCCGCATGGTATAAATATTCTCCTCAAACGTCTGCTCTACATGAATAAGCGCACAACGGCGAGAGCAGTATGTGTATTGATTCAGGGCGGAAATGGGGATAGTTGCCTCATCCATGCTAAATCACCGTTGGCTTGCCACTCACAAACTCTATATCGGGGAGCAGCCCCGCCATGTAGCCGAGAAAGCTGTCGTACGGTAACTGCCATCCGTAAACGCGAGGGGATCTCATGAATTCCTCCAGGCGGAGATCTTCCACCCGCCAACCCCAGATCTGAACACTATGTTTTTGTAGTTCATCCTTCCCGCACCATTTTCCCTGCCGCAACTGTTCTTGCAGTTTGCTAGCGACGACGACAGTTACGGTATTGCTATCTATCACCTTGAATAGTTCTGCTACCTTCGGAAAGTCGGCATTCCTAGCATCGCCGGCACTTTCGGCTCGTAAGAGCTCATCACTTATCGTATTGTCCCAGCGAATCTCCCGCTTCAGGGCTTCCATACAGAACTCCGGCGCGACTTTGCCCTCTTCGAAGAGTTCCCCTAACACGCGAGCCGCCGTTCTGAACTTTGGATGAAGACGAAGCAAGGCATCGGGGATGATCTGAAAATCCCAAACCGTTGCTCGATCCTCTTCATGGCCTCGATTGACTCGCCCTCCAAGCTGTATGAGACTCATCAAACTTGCCCGCTCACGAAAGCCTACGCGAAACGAGAAATCCACTCCAGCTTCCACGCATGAAGTCGCGACTAATGTCCAGTCAGGGTCGGAACTGCTGATAAGGCGTTGTTTGACGTGGTTCAGAGTAATTTCGCGGTCTGCAGGCGTCAAAGCCGTGGATAGGTGCTCGACCTTCCCGCAGCCGTAGCGCTTCGCCATTTCCCTAGCGACCACAGCAGTTGATTGGACCGTGTTCATTATAAGTAACCTTGGCCCTGGATGTTGGCCAACCCATTTCACCAAACCGTCTAAATCGAAAGGCTTGGGCTTTGGCCTGTAAATTACACGCTTTTGTTCCCGGTCAAACGCCTGTGTCCGTGGGGCTTGGGTAACCAGTTCCGGTAGCACGTGTAAACTGGATTGCTGCGAATTCGTCTGTGGGTGAAAATCAGGCAATTCCCAGAATCGAGTAAGCGACCCGGAGGCAAAAACAAAGTGGCATCCCCAATGCTCAGACAGTTCGTTTAGCCATAACCATGCCTGTGGCCACAAATATGCGGGTAATGCCGCGTGAGCTTCGTCGAGAAAGACTGCCGATCCGGGTAATCGATGTAGCTTACGAAGATCGGCCGGCATGTTCGAGGCAAGGGTTTCGAAGAACTGGACAGCAGTAGTTACGACAATGGGCGCATGCCACAACATTGTGAATCGACGACTTTCGGGTGTGGCATAATCAGCCTTGTGATGGTGCTCAGCAACAACTTCTTCCGGGTTTTCACCCTTCAGCGCCAACGCCTCACGGTAAACTTCAACAGCCTGGGTAATAATATTGGTATACGGTAATACGACGAATATCCGGCGCAAATTTTTATCGGAGGCGGCCTTGAGCAGATGCGCCATCACCGCCGTGGTCTTGCCGGAACCTACCGGCGCATCACATGCGTAAAGATGAGGCTGCGTGCTCGCACTTTTACATGCTTGGTAAATTGCCTGGCGCAACTCCGTGCGGGGAGCGTCACGACCCCGATTACGCAATTCCGCAACATAGGAATCAAGCACCGCAAGCCGTTCTTTTGCTCTGAGTAGTGGCGGGGTATTTAAGGGGGCCTTTCCGTAATGGCGCGCGGTATCACCATGGTCTGCGTCGGCTTGGCAGGAAAGAGCAAGCCGCCAGAGGACTTGAAGTTGATTGGTTTCGAGAGAAGGTGGCAATAGTGAATTAGCCTCCTCAACACAATCACGATGTCTCCGTAGATATTCGGCGAGATGGGCGTTGGCGTATGCCCGCCACTCCGGCGAGCCATCTCGCATCCAATGTTGTGACCTATTGATTTCTTCGGGAAGAGATGGGAGACCACGGTGGTGAGCGTAACAAATAAGAGCCGCGTACTTACTTGCCTGATCGCCTTTATTTAACAGATGCGCCGCACCAGCGTCCACATGAGGAACCGGCAACTTACCGCCGCCGGTTCCAGCAAGCACCTTTTGGTTGGCATCGTCCAGTTTTCCGAAGTCATGGAACTCCCCCGCAAGCGTTGCCGTTGCAACCAGCATCTCACCGAAGCGCTTTGAATAACGCCCGCATTTTTCGGCATGTAGGAGTGCGCTGTCACGGCTGGCGCGGATGTGCTCGCCGTACCCCTGCGCCGGAATACTTTGATCCGGTCTGGCGCTGTGGGCAAGATAGCTCATTTACCTCCCGACAAGATCAATACAGACCACTTTTGACGCAAGGTCCGCTGGTAGTTCAGCAGGAGCATCGTAGTCATCCCAAGACTTCGACGATGTGCTGGGATCATCCTTCTTTTTCGGTCTGAGAGCATCAATGAGCGCAAAGTCGGAGCATGACCCGAGCGGATTGTTGTGTTCGCAATACCAAGCGTGACGGAGATCGACGAAGGGGCGGGCATGCGAGCGGGTATGGGCATAAGCATGAGGAATTAGCTTCTTGAGGAGATCGATATCAACCGCCGTGCAACCAGACTTGTGTGCCATGCTGGGATTAACAAAGAAGGGCATGCAATAAATGCCGTGCTGGACAAAGCGATACCCCATAGGGGCCATACCGGCGGTTTTCCCCTCCTCAACACCTGCTTTATTTGTGTTGGTGTGGCGCTCAATCTCGATAGGGGAAATCGACAGACCGAGACCGAATTGAACAACGCCGGTCTTGATCGTCCCTTTGTCCATCGCTTCTTCGAGAAAGGTATTTCCAAAGATGCGGCCATCCCAATATTTTTGTTTGAATGCTGAAGCCCCATCTTCAAGTTCTTTTTTTATTGCCCCCTTGTAATCCCCTTTTTTTGTATCGCGGGACTCCAGGATGACAAATTCCTTTTGGTCCAGTTTCATTTGTTGGCTGAGTTGCTGCCAGACTGGGCCTTCCTTGTCCTCAGCAAGGTCGCGCAACTTACGTTTGAAGGAAACCGGTGAAATTTCGCCTCTGCCATCGGGCCGCTGACGCGGATCGCTCTCACGGTCAGGATCTCCGTTTGGGTTGGAATTGATAACCTCGATAATCAACAGACCGGTGGCGCGCTTGATCTCAGTGTTCATGTTCACTCTCCTTTTTGTTTAGTTTCAGAGTCAGTTTTTTCGGTGCGTGCCAGATAACCAATCAGCATCTGCGCCTTGTCCGCGTCAGTGCAGCGTTCCGAAATTTTACTCAGCGATACCTCGGAACAGGTTTTTCCTAACTCTGAAAGGAAGTAACGAGCCAACCCTACCGGATCTCCGGAAACTGTCTTGGCCCACGCCTGATACGGCAATATCCTGTTCGAATAGAGGGCGAGCGCCTTGACCGGCTCTTCCAAAGCGGTCGGCATCAGCGCATTGCCCATCAGTTGAGGGGGTATACTATTCTTCCGCACATGCTGACAATAGTGGTAATGCAACTGGTCGGCGAGGCTCAGTAACCTGCCAATCAAATAGGGTGGAGACTTCATATAATCCTCCTTTGTGATATTTATCTTGAAGAGTAAAATTCCAAGAAGGCTTGGCAGAATCACTGCCTGCCGCGCGTAGTTCTTATCAGTAGTAAAGACTTGGTCTTGTGCGTGCGCCTGCCCAAGCGCCAACACCAAGCCAACGCCATTACGAGTAGCACCATATAAAGCGTGGTGAAGGATCGGCTGGAGAAAAACTCCTTCTTCCAGGAGCAGGCTAATGCCATCCTCAGCGGCAATATCTTTAACTGCTATGGGTGACCATTGCGGCTGGCCTTTTCCCTTTGTTGTTCCCTTCATGCCACGCGACCAAAAGGTATTGAGCATCCAGACCACCTCCATGGGAAAGGGTGTTTGAGCTTCCCGCCACTCTGGTCGCCCCCCCCCATGGACGAACTGTTTGATCAAGATACGGGGGAGATTGCGACAGCCCATCTGCCAATTCTTTGCGGAGTCGATCAGGTGTTGCGCGCTATAGCGGCGGTGGTTGGACACTCGCGTGCGGGCAGTGTCCATCTTTCGCAGGACAAACACCCGAATATCCAAATTCGGGTTCTTTGCCATGAGTCCACGCAGGGAGCCTGTAACATTTTGAGCGCAATTCTCAAATCGTCCTGTATTGTCAGTATCACTTTCCAACGCGCCGCCGAACATGATGGCTATGTCTGGCGGTTCTGGCGGTAACATTGATGGGTACGATAGGAGGATTTCTTTGTTGTCCGCTGCACGCGCCACAGTATCCCACGTCTTGCCTTTATGGGATGGGTCGGTTAGCCATTCAAGGGCCCCTTTCATCTTTCTGCGGCTCTCTTGGCCTACCCGGCAGGATTCTGCATCAGCCTTGCCGTAGCGATACTGGCACACAGCCGCAGATGCCATTGCTCGCAGCTTTACAATTCCCAGCGTATTCTTCATGCGGACATCATCGAAGGTTAATTCCCATCCTACGCTGTGGTTTCCGAAAATATCGAGTGTCGGAGACGAGGCACCCCTGTTTTCAACTTGGGAAAGGAGTCTATCGTTGATCCAGTCTCTGACGCTTTTATTTTTTACCGGGTATTCGAAACGAGATGCACCATCAACTAATTCAAGAAAGAGCGTAACGTCGTTGCCGGGACCTTCTTCACTCCAAGAAAATAAACCATCAAAATATTTCCCTGCCGCTTTCGGCTGGGTCAACATCTTGTCCTTCAAGGTTTTGAAAAGTTTATTGTAGAGATCTTCTGCCGATGTGTTTTCCAAACGATCAATCAACTCGATGATAGATTGATACATTTGGGGCGCTTCCCCAAGCACACTCTTCAAGACCCTGCCCTTGTCTAAACATTTCCCTATTTTATTGCGGAAATTCTCTTGCCATTTTTTTGTCGGCTCGTCGTTTCTAGTTTTCTCTAAGAGTTGAACAAGTTGTTCTCTAGTCAGCTTGTTCGCTTTCAGTGCCTTCTTTATAGATTTATCGTCCTCATTCTGTTCTGGATCGAATTCAATCCATAGCAGGGGAGGGATGTTGAAATAGGGGAAAGACTGCCTTAAGTCGCCTTTCGATTCCCAAGTCCGGAGATCAGCAACGTCCGCTTTGTCGCCGACGCGCTCGATAGCCGTGATTTCACCCTGCTGGTCAATATAGACGAAGAATGCCAGTTTAGGAGCACGAACTGGCACATATTCCTTATGCCAGTCCGGAGGGCTTATCCCGGCGGCTTCAAGACTGCGAGCTGCATCATAAAGTTCATTGAGCATGATCCACCTCCGGATGATATTTCAACTCACCGCCTCGAATATCAACGTCTTGATCGAAGACATAGCGCGCCTCGGACCTCAAACCATCCGGAAACACCTGCCGCAACATGCTCGACAAGGTCATGTTGAAATCCGTGTATACCCGCGTTTCGGGCCGGAATGCGCCGACGTAATCAGGCGTAAATTCCTTCCAGCCCAAGCAGGGGATATAATGGTTCTGCCCTCGTTTTAGCCTTCTGTTGAACATTTCTTGATATGCGTGAGGGGCAGAAGTGGTACGACTCAGCCAAGCCAAAGTTTTTTCTGAAACTCTGCCATTCGTCTTCACATTGGATTGAGCAACTGCGTACAATCGATAACAGGGGTTGACAAGCACTGAGGATAATAGCTGGTAGCTTGCGCCCTTGTTGATCTGATCGGACTTACGGAGTGGACCACCGTAGTTGGTGTTGTAAGTGTGATATACGATGGGCGCACATATTTCGACTTTGCACGGCACTATCTCCACGGCTTGGATGAATAGAATTGCCTCGAAAATTCCTTTGACCGCAGAGTACGTAGGAGCCGGATAACTCACGGGGCAATCCCCAGAGTCCGGTCTTGTCCAAATAGCAGTAGGACCTGAAATTTCAAGTTGGATTTCATATTTTTTTGTCATTTATTTCTCTCCATACTTTTCTACTTGAAAGAAAAACAATAGAATTGTGGTTATTTTATTCCACCCCTTTGACATCCGAGGTCAAAAATTCTTGTTTTTTTTCTTTAGAAAAAATCTTACGGGGATTTATTTTTTGATAAATTCCCATAATCTTCCAGAGGCTTGATGACTTCTACCCCCGCTCCGAAGCCCAGAACCCATTGCGTAAACTCCGGGGTGACCGCGACATTCAAATCTAACTGAATCTTCCCCCCTTTTAAAACCTTTAATTGCTGGCTGGCATGCACTTTCTTTCCTGAACCCATAAAGTTTCTTTCTTGACCTCTTGAAAAAGAGGTACTACAATGGATATACATTACTTCATCCTCCCTGGAGGTTTTCTTATGATCAAACGTTTGACCAAACATGGCAACAGCCTGGCGCTGGTGATCGACCGGCCTGTGCTCGACCTTCTGGAAATTAATAATGACACCCCTCTTTCAGTCACCACCGACGGAAAGTGCCTGATCATCAGCCCCGTCCGGGATGAAAAGAAGCAGAAGGCCTTTCGCGCGGTTCTGTCTGATGTCAACAAACGCTATGGCCGGGCTCTCAAAAAACTCGCAGACTGACCAATGGAACCGCTTTTTCTGAGTCTTGAGGAAGTTCTCCAAATCCACGCCGATCAAATCAAACGGTATGGTGGAAGCCCTGGCATCCGTGATCTTTCTCTCCTGGAATCGGCTGTCGCTACACCCCAGGCCGGCTTTGGCAGTCAGTATTTGCATGCCGATCTCTTCGAGATGGCCGCAGCGTACCTCTTTCATATTGTACAGAACCACCCATTTGTGGACGGCAACAAGCGTGTTGGCACTGCTGCAGCATTGGTGTTCCTGAAGCTTAGCGGCATCGATATTCAAGTCACAAATGCCGCCCTCGTCAAAACTGTCCTGGGCGTCGCCCAAGGCAAAATCAGCAAAACCTCCCTCGCAGAATATTTCAGACAAAACTTTAAGTCCTAACAATCCCGAATCCAACCAGAACGGCTGTGCCATCGCTTTCTTCCAAGGCTTTTTCACAGGTTATCCGTACTTCAGTCTTCTCAATCTTCACCAAAAACTACCCCTAACCCCGCTAACTTATATTAAAAAATAGTAACTACTCAGGTCTCCCCCGCCTAAAGTAAGGTTTCATTTTTTGCTGGACTTCCAAATCCATATATGGCATATTGTCTCCTATGCAAGAGACAATCGCATGCCAGGGTCTCCATTTGGATGTTGCCAACC
>JACOTA010000044.1 GCA_016178585.1 Nitrospirota bacterium | reverse complement strand
GATAGAGGCCTTGTCTTTGGGCTTCGAGCTCTTCCAGAGATTTTTCCATGGGACCTCCTTATCTGATTGTTATATAACAATCAGATAATAGGCCAAAAAAAAGGAAAAGTCAATATTTACCCATAAATTTGTCTCACACCCAAAACGACCCGGAGACAGGGTTTACAATCCTTCGTTTTGCCTGACATCGCGAGCACCCGCAGAGTGCGCGGCGATCTCGGTTCAAGATGGCGGGATTGCTTCGTTTTGTTCGCAATGACAGCTTTCTATTTCTGTTCCCGGGAAAGTTTAAAAGATTGACATTTCCACGATTGAAAAGGTAATATTAAATTCTACTCTTTCCCCAATTTAGGTTAAAAATGCTCGTCCAGATGAAAATAAGAGGGATGATGTTTGACCCTTTAAATAATGCTTATATCGTTATTTTAAGGGATGAAAATAACACGGATATACTGCCCGTTTGGGTAGGCAAGTCTGAGGCCAATGCGATCAGCATGGCCATCGAGGGAACGCTCTCCTCCCGTCCATTGACTCACGACCTGATTAAGAACATTCTCGATTCGCTGAATGCCTCCGTCATCAGTTGCGTCATTACCGATCTTAAGGAAAATACTTATTATGCGAAGATTCATTTAATGTTTAACAACTCTGAATTTACCATCGATTCCCGGCCGAGTGACGCCATCGCTCTTTGTTTGCGTGCCGAGGCTCCGATCTTTACGAGCGACGATGTTTTAAAAAAACACAGTACTGAAGAACTAGACCGCTGGCTGGACAATATCCGCCCTGAAGACTTCGGAAAATATGACGCTTAAAAGAAGGAGTCTGCTTTTCTATTTTTGCCTCGCCGCTCTTTTGTCCGGCGGGTGTTCAACGATTGACCACTTTTATACCCTTCATTATAAAAAATTGGCTCTTTCCCATGCTGAACTCGTCCGCGACGGAGTTGCCGTCCTCCCCATGGCCTCTCTTTACGAGGAGGCAGAATATCGCAAAAGCGCGCAGGAGATTTTTTTAAGATCATTGAAAGGGCTCCAAAAGGACTTTGACCTTATCGAACCTTTTCAGGCAGCCAAACTGGCCACCGAGGCGGGGGTTTATGATTCCTTTTCGCAACTCACAGGGTCAAACCTCCAAAAAGAGGTTCCCCGGCTTCTTCTGGTAAGAAAGGTCGGCCGGGCGATGGGGAAACGGTTTTTAATGAGGCCTGAACTGGTCAACACCCGTGTCACCGAAGGGGCAACCCAGTTAACTTTAAGGGCTCAGATTTGGGATGTTGAAGCGGGAGAGGTCGTTTGGGAAGCCAGCGAAGAAACCAGAGGATATGTAAACCTCGTGTTTCCTCAAACTCCGGCGCCTCTTGAAAAAGTTATGGAAGTGGCCGCCATAAACTTGATTAAAAAAATGCCTTGAGGAAATAAAATGGAAATTGAAGTCACCATCCACGGGCTGATGCCAGCCTCCAACGCGGATCATCAAATCCTCGTTTTAAAACCTAGAACAGACTTCGACGGAAAATTCATCCCGATATGGATTGGAGAAACTGAAGCCAGTTCGATCAGGCTGGCGTTAGAAGAAACCACCACGGCAAGGCCGTTAACCCATGATCTTTTAAAGACCATGTTGAGTTATTTTAAAACCCCTCTGCAAAAGGTTGTCATTTATAAAATGGTTCAAGGAACTTTTTTTGCTAACCTGCATCTGGATAACAGGGGTACGGAAATTTCTATCGACGCCCGCCCCAGCGACGCCATTTCCCTGGCCCTTCGTCTTAAGGCGCCCGTTTTTATCAATGAAGACGTCTATTTGAAACAACAGGTTAGAATTAAAGAAAACCAGGAAATTGAAAAAATCAACCTTGAGGGTTAAGTTTTCAATTGACAGCCGTTTATATTTTATGTAAAATGCCTTTTTTATTTTAAATTCTATGTATAGAAGGATTAACCTTGAAAATAATGAAAACCACCCTGATCAATAAAGAAGCCATCGAACGAAAGTGGCATATTATTGACGCAACCGGACAGGTCCTTGGGCGATTAGCTTCACAAGCGGCCGTTCTCTTAAGAGGAAAGCATAAGGCCATTTTTACCCCTCACATGGATAC
Organism: Nitrospirota bacterium; assembly: GCA_016178585.1. Classification (NCBI taxonomy): domain Bacteria; kingdom Pseudomonadati; phylum Nitrospirota; species Nitrospirota bacterium. The sequence goes on along the minus strand of JACOTA010000044.1, from coordinate 27,878 downwards.
AGGCGACCATGTCATCGTCATTAATGCGGAAAAAATTCACCTCACCGGTAATAAGCTGAAAGGAAAGCTCTATCAGCATCATACTGGCTATCCGGGTGGATTAAAGACCACGACAGCCGGCAAACTCCTGGCTGAAAAACCAGATCAACTCGTTTTTCGGGCTATCGAGGGAATGATTCCCCATAACACACTCGGTTCAGAAATTATCAGGAAGCTGAGAGTTTATAAAGGTTCGGAGCATCCTCATCAGGCGCAACAACCACAACCGCTGACTTTAAAGTAAGGATCCCATGCCAAATATTTTAAATATCTCCACTGGAAAACGAAAGGACGCTGTAGCCCGTGTCAGCATTGAACCCGGAGACGGAAAGATTTTAATTAATAAAGTTCCTTTTGAAACCTATTTCCCGCGAGGCATGTGGAAAATGATGGTTAAACAGCCATTTGAAGTCGCCGGATTAGCAGGTCGTTACAATGTTACCGCCAACGTATTCGGCGGAGGGTTAACAGGCCAGGCTGGCGCCGTTCGGCATGGAATCGCAAAAGCGCTTCTCATTTTAAACCCTGTCTTGAGGGAACGCCTGAAAAAAGAAGGTCTTTTAACAAGAGACCCCAGGACTAAAGAGAGAAAAAAATATGGACAAAAAGGCGCCCGGAAAAGATTCCAGTTCTCAAAACGTTAATTTTTAAAGGAAATGAACTGCAAAAAGAGGGTGCCTAAAAGCACCCTCTTTTTTTTTAGGAAAAAAAAATGATGCCCAAAAAAATAAAAATTGGTATTATCGGAGCCACCGGCTATACAGGCGGCGAGCTTTTACGCCTTCTTGCCCGGCATCCAGAGGTCCAACTTACGACAATAACCTCTGAACAGTCCGCCGGGAAAAACATTCAGGAGGTTTTCCCCTTCCTTACCGGTGTTCTTGACTTAAAACTTGAAAACCTCGAGACGACCGGCCTTGCTTCGAAAGCAGACCTTTTCTTCATGTCGACGCCTCATGGCATGGGAATGAAAATCATCCCCTCGTTGCTTCAAAAGGGATTGAAAATTGTCGATCTGAGCGCGGATTTCAGGCTGAAAAACCCGACCCTGTATCAACAATGGTATCACCTGGATCATCCCAACCCCGGCCTTTTGAAGCAATCGGTCTACGGCCTGACCGAGGTTTACCGTGAAAAGATTCGCAAAGCTTCGCTGGTTGCCAATCCCGGTTGTTACCCAACCAGCATCCTTCTCCCTTTATATCCCCTTTTAAAGGAAGACTTCATCGACCTTCAAACCCCTCTGATTATCGATGCCAAATCGGGCGTTTCGGGCGCCGGACGATCGCTCGATTTGCGGACCCAATTTAGCGAAGTGGATGACGGGATTGAACCCTATAAAACCGGCGGGACCCATCGGCACATTCCCGAAATTGAACAGGAAATCGAATATTTTTCGGGCCATCCTGTTCCCGTTACTTTCACCCCCCAGCTCCTCCCCATCGTCCGCGGGATGTTGAGCGCGATCTATGTAAAACTAAAATCGAATCGTGGTTCCCTGGACGACCTCTACCATCAATACTATGGAAAAGAACCCTTTATTAAACTCTTAAAAACCGGGATATCCCCAAACCCGAAAAATGTCCGGGGATCAAATTTCTGTCATATCGGCTTTTCGGAAGATGCCAGAACCGGAATGACAACGCTTTTTGGGGCAATTGACAACCTGACCAAAGGAGCCTCAGGGCAGGCGATTCAGAATATGAATTTAATGCTCGGGTTTGAAGAGACCCTGGGACTGACCGCAACGGGGCTCTTTCCATGAAAATGACATTCGAAGGCTTATCAGAAGTTCCCGGATTTACCGGTGGAGGAATTTATTGCGGGATTAAAAAAGTCGCCAAACCTGACCTGGCGTTAATTTATTCGGACAGGCCCTGTGCCGCCGCGGGCGTCTTCACTAAAAACCAGGTCGTCGCTTCGTCGGTAACCCTCTCAAAAAAACATATCAGGGGAGGAAAAGCGCGGGCGATCATCGTCAACAGCGGCAACGCGAATGTCTGCACCGGGAAAAAAGGGGAACAAAGCTCTCTTGAGATTCTAAAAACCACCGCAAAAGCGCTCAACATCCCGCAGAAGGAAGTCTTGATCGCTTCGACAGGAAAAATTAGTGAGTCCCTGCCGGTGGAAAAAATTATACCGGCAATTCCGAAGTTAGTGAGTCAATTATCTGTTCAGGGATGCGATGACGCCGCTGAAGCTATTTTAACCACAGATACCTGCGTCAAAAAGATAACCGTTAAGGGCAAGGTCGGAAATACCATGATCACTGTAGGAGGTTTTGCAAAAGGATCGGGAATGATCCATCCCAATATGGCAACCATGCTGGCCTTTTTGGGGACGGATGCCCGGATTTCTCCGGGTTTACTGGGAAAATCCTTAAAAAAGGGTGCCGAACTCTCTTTTAATTCGATCACGGTTGACTGCACCAGCACGAATGACCTCGTCCTCATCCTGGCCAACGGATTAGCAGGCAACCCGGTCTTTTCCGAAACCTCGAAGGAATATAAGCAGTTTCAGGAGCTTGTCACAACCTCTTGCACGGAATTAGCAAAAATGATCGTTAGGGACGGGGAAGGAGCGACCAAGTTTGTTACCCTTGAAGTCACCGGCGGCGTGAATGCGGCTCAAGCCAAAAAAATCGCCTATTCAATAGCGCAATCCCCGCTGGTTAAAACAGCGTTTTTCGGAGAGGATGCCAATTGGGGAAGGATCATGGCGGCCATTGGATGCGCGGGCATCCCCATAAGAGAAAATAAAATTTCTATTTCAATTGATCGATTTCCGTTTGTAAAGAACGGTATCGGTTTAGGGGATAAGGCAGAAGCAGAGGTTTCTAAAATTTTAAAAAAGAAAGAATTCACTATTAAAGTTGATCTCCACCTCGGAAAAGGAAACGCGCGGGTCTGGACGACCGATCTGTCATACGACTACATCAAAATTAATGCCTCTTATAGAACCTAAAAATTAAAAAGTTTCAAGGGAGATGCAAGACCAGCGATAGACTTCGCACCCACTTATTAATCATGTCATTGCGAGCACCGAAGGGTGCGTGGCAATCTTATCGTAAAGTCTTGAGATTGCTTCACTTTGTTCGCAATGACAGCTTTCTAACTCTGTTCTTGGGGCTACGGATCAACCAGGTATTTTGGAAAGAATTGCCCTGATTTGGCGTGGAAGTTCCAGCGGGCTTCCGGCGATGAAATCAGGTTTTTCACCGGGCGCAGAGGAATAACCCCATTTGCACCAAAACGTTATAGCCCCGTAAGCACGCCCCATTTTAATATCCCCCGAGGTATCGCCGATCATAAACGACAGGTCCGCCGAGGAATTAAAACCGCAAATTTTCGCCGCGGTCCGGAGCATCAAAGGATCGGGCTTGATAGCCCCGCAACTGTCCCCTCCTACGACCCCTCTAAACCACCGATCCACTTTTAAAGCCTCAAGCAATCGTTTTGAAATCCGCTCCGGCTTGTTGGTCACCACCACGAGACTCCCCAGTTCATGCAATCCCTCCAGCATATGGGGAATTTCAGGGTAAAGCTTCGTCTCGCAGGCCACATGGTCAAGGTAATCGGTTTCATAGGCGGTTTGAACCGCCTTCAACCGAACCCATTCATCCCCGGTTTTCAAAAAATCGTCAAAACAGTTTCGGTAAAGGGTCTCCATCCCCTGGTTGACCCATGGAGCAACCTCTTCATCCCCTCTTGGAGGGATTCCAAAACCGGACCGAACCCGGCGAACCGACGCGATCATATCCGAACGGCTGTCCTCAAGGGTGCCATCCAGGTCTAATCCAATCAGGTTCATCCTTTAGGTCCCGGGGCTGTTTTAGACGCAAGATTCTCGACGCTCCCCTTTCCGTCGCCATGCTCGGTAACCTTCCGCTCGCCGCTCGGAGACCCTTTATAAGCTGAAAACGGCCTTGCGTTGTGACTCATCACCTCGTGGGCGATTCCCCCGGGGATGAGAAGAATATCTCCCGCTTCGATCGTTACGGGAAATTCGTCAAAATGAAACGTAATGACGCCGGAAACCGCGGCGCGGATTTCAGGCTCGTCATGGGCGTGACGGCTCCGCTCAAACCAGGGCGCGATGGTCTGAAGATCGTAAACCTTATACCCAAAACGTTTCATCTCCACCGCAACCGTTTCGGGAGTAGGTTCTTCTTTCGCCGCCCACTTCACAAGCTGTACTCCGTTGGGATAGGTCGCGGCTCTGTCTCGTTTTGTCATCGGTAGGCCTCCTTAGCTATTCGGGTGAGAGACACCTCTCTTCGTTTGCGAGTCTAACATAGTGAATTTGAAAGGGCAAAATTCCCGCTTAAGTCTCTTCAAAATCGACAGAAATAGAAGATTCCTTTACGGAAGCAATGTATCGCAGCACCTCCTGGTGAACAGGATGGTTTTGATAAGCCTGCAAAGCTTGAACGGAATCAAACTTGGTGATCAGCGCAAGATCATAAGACCTCGGAGAACGAATCACATCGATTCCCACGGTCACAGAGCGCAATTCAGGTATTTTCCCATCCATATTCACTAAGACTTCCTTTGTCTTTTGAATGGCGGCAGGACTTGGATCTGACAGCTTGAATAAAACCAGATGCGTAATCAATCGATTTCCTTTCCCTGGCGGTCAGGAGCGGTTAAGAGCGGTTCGGCCGGGTCATTTTAAACGGGTCTAACACCTGATCGACTTCACGGACTGAAAGAACCCCCTTTTCGATCACGATGTCCCGAAGAGATTTTCCGGTTTTCATCGATTCTTTTGCCACCCTTGCGGCAGATTCATATCCGATATAGGGGTTTAAAACGGTGGCCAGACCCGGACTCTGGCCGGCATATTCTCTGCATTTTATAGCGTTAGCCGTAATCCCTTTTATGCATCGCTCTGAAAAAAGCCTGATATCGCTGGTTAATATCTCAAGCGATTGCAGAAGATTAAAACTAATGGCCGGCATCATCACATTGAGTTCAAGCTGACCGGCCTGTGCCGCAAGGGTAATGGTCATGTCGTTCCCGATGACCTGAAAGCAAACCATGTTCGTCACCTCGGCCATCACGGGGTTTACTTTTCCCGGCATAATCGACGACCCCGGCTGAACGGCGGGCAGATTAATTTCCGCCAGACCCGTTCGTGGTCCGGAGGAAAGAAGCCTTAAATCATTTGCAATCCGGATCAATTCAACAGCCAATTCACGAAGCGACCCGGAAAGCGCCACGAAATCGGCCATGCTCTGCATTCGTTCAAAAAGATCAGGAGACGGAAAAAGCCGGAGGCCAGAAACTTTCTTCAATGCCGACACAACCCGTTTTTGGTATCGCGGGTGGGTGTTTATTCCTGTGCCCACGGCAGATCCCCCCAATCCCAACTCTTGCATTCCTTTTCCGGCGCGCTTGATTCTTTCCCGGGCTCGGATAACCGCTCTCGCATACCCGGAAAATTCCTGCCCCAGGCGGATGGGAACGGCGTCTTGAAGATGGGTCCGGCCTGACTTAATCAAACCGTTAAAATCCCGGGCTTTTACGGAAAGCGCTTTTTCAAGCTGTATTAAAACGGGTTCGAGTTTCTGAAGCATGAATAGAGCCGAAATTCGCATGGCCGTCGGAAAGACGTCGTTGGTTGACTGTGATCGATTGACATCGTCATTCGGATGAATTTTATGATATTCTCCCCGTTTTCCGCCAAAAAGTTCAATCGCCCGGTTGGCAATGACCTCATTGGCGTTCATATTAAACGATGTGCCGGCCCCTGCCTGAAACACATCCACGACAAATTGATCGTCCCAGCGCCCGGCGATGATTTCTTCTGCGGCTTTTTGTATGGCTTTACCGACTTTCAGGTTAAGCTGATCGCAGGCCATATTGGCCTCAGCGGCCGCCCATTTGACCATTGTGATAGACCGGATCAACTCCCGATGAGATTTTAACCTGCTAATCGGGAAATTATGGACGGCCCGGGCCGTTTGAATACCATAATAGGCCTCAGCGGGAACCTCCAGTTCTCCCAACGTGTCTTTTTCAATCCGGAACTTTCTTTTCATGATTTCATTTAACGGGAATCCAAAGAATTTCAGGTTATTTTAACACAGTCTCTTTTCAATAAGCCAAATGAAAACCCTCTACAAAGGGGTCAGGACGATCCCCATTTTTTTGACAAAAACCATTTTTCTGATACTCTTAATTAAATAGTGCAAGCACCTCCTTCTCAGGACACATTTCAAGAAGGCCGGCCGAGATTTTTCGTGGCCGGGAAATCCGTTGATTCAAGGTTCTGTTTCATGTTTAAAAAATATTTTTTACTTTCCATTCCGCTGAAATTCAGCCTTTTTGTCGCTTCTCTTGTCATTCTGACAATGGCCGTTAACACCTATTTCGTCGTTTCGTATAATAATAAAGTCATTCGGAAATCAATGGAATCCAGGGCCCGGTCGATTGCAACCAGTCTCTCGTTCACAGGCGCCAAGGTGGTTATTGATAACCTTTATCTGATCCAGGGGTCGTTGGCCGGTTTTTCCACCCTGCCTGACGTATCGGCAATATCCTTTATCGACGACGACAACATGATTACCGCCTCCGGCGATATTTCTAAAATCGGAGAAGACCTCTCTGCGGACGAGCTTTACCAGGGCGCCCTTCGCCAAAAAAAAGAAACGATAACCTATTACAAAAATCGCCGGGGTTCTGAAATGCTGGTTATTTTTGAGCCGATGCGGGAGGGTGAAAAAATTCAGGGATGGATCCGGCTGGACCTTTCACTCAAAGAAACCCGGGAAAACACCCGAAAACAATCCGTTGGACTGGTATTTCTGGCCATCTTTTTAACCGGATCGGCTATTTTTCTGACCTTTTGGATCAGTCGAAAAATCAGCTTTGTGCTGGATCTTCTCGTCACCAAATTTAAAAAGCTGGCCGGAGGGGATTTCACGGAAAAACTTCAAATTCGAACCGGCGATGAGCTGGAAAAGGTGGCCAGCTCCTATAACATCCTGGTTGAAAAAATGAGTTCGATGGTCCACCAACTGGAACAAAAAAGAAAAAAAACGGAAAAGGCGTTGTTCAACAGCCAGGAAAGTCTCGCCCATGCCCAGCGGATCGCCCACCTGGGCAATTGGGATTTTGATCTGATAAAAAATGAACTGATCCTGTCGGAAGAAATCTACAGGATCTTCGGGCTGAAGATCCCCGCCCGGTCCAGAGAAACCTATGAAAAGTTTCTGAGTTCTGTTCATCCCGGCGACAGGGAATTTCTCAAAAAATCGGTGTTTGAATCATCGTTTGAGGGAAAACCCTTCGATCTTGACCACCGGATCATCCTGCCGGACGGGTCCGAGCGGATGGTCCACGAACAGGCCGAAGTTTTCTACGACGAAGGCGGCACACCTGTCCGGATGATCGGCACCGTTCAGGATATCACCGACCGGAAAAAGGCCGAGGACCGACTCCATTTTCTGGCTTATTACAATCCCCTGACCAGTCTCCCCAACAGAACTCTTTTCCATTACCTCCTTGAAAAAGCCATTTCAAAAGCTCAAAAGACAGGGGAGCCGCTCTCGGTCGTGATCATAGACCTCAACCGTTTCAAAGAAATCAATGACACGCTGGGCCACCACCGGGGCGATTTACTTCTAAAACAGGTCGGAGGCCGGCTGAAAGGTTTCCTTGAACCCTCTGAGACGCTTCTGGCCCACATGGGCGGAGACGAATTCAGCCTCCTTTTGAGCATGAATTCCTCCGGGCAACAAGGGCAGGCTGAACAGGCTTCGCAGGTAGTAACCAAAATCCTTGAGGTTCTGAAAATGCCATTCGAAATTGAAGGGCTTCCGATCGCGTTGGAAATGGGAATCGGGATTTCGTTCTATCCCGACCACGGGAATACTCCCGATACCCTGATTCAAAAAGCGGATGTGGCCATGTATGAATCAAAAAAAAACGGAACCGACTATACCTTTTACGACCCCAAACAGGATCAACATAGCCCAGGCCGCCTTGGCCTCATGGGAGAACTTCGCGAGGGAATTGAAAAAGGGGAGTTGTTCCTCCTTTATCAACCCAAAATAGATTTAAAAAACGGAAAAATCTGCGGGACAGAAGGCCTGGTACGATGGAAACATCCAAAACAGGGAGTGATTTTTCCCGATCAGTTCATTCTTCCCGCGGAACAGACCGGCCTGATTAAACAGATTACCGCTTGGGTTCTAAAAACCGGCTTGATCCAGTGCCGGTCCTGGCAGAAAGCGGGATTTCCTCTCCGGATGGCAATCAACCTGTCGGCGCGTAATCTGCAGGACCTTCTTCTCCCCTACCAGATTGACGCGCTCCTCCAATCCTGCGGGGTTGCCCCCGAACTTCTGGATCTTGAAATTACCGAAACCGCCATTATGACCAATGAGGAAAACGCGATCCGAAACATTACCTCAATCAGCAAAAAAGGGATTGGTATTTCGATTGATGATTTTGGAATCGGTTATTCCTCTCTCCGGTATCTGAAAAAACTCCCCATCAGTTCAATAAAAATTGATAAATCCTTCGTCAAAGATATGATGACGAACGAAGAGGATTTTCTGATTGTTCGATCAACCATCGACCTCGCCCATAATTTCGGCTTGAAGGTCATTGCCGAGGGGGTGGAAAACAGGACTACGTTGGAAAAGCTTATCGACATGGGCTGTGACGAGGCCCAGGGCTACTACATCAGCCGCCCGGTTCCGCCGGAACAGATTAAACGCCTGCTCGAAGAAAAATCATATGAAACCAGTCTTTTCCAGGAATCGTTTGATTTTAAAAAACTTTAAACCTATAGCAGACGTAATAAGTAATGTGTCATTGCGAGGAGCGGAGCGACGAAGCAATCTATTGAAACCATTAGAGATTGCTTCACTTCGTTCGCAATGACAACGTAACAGCACTAAATGCGTTTGTATTAATAATCTTCCAACGTGTCTTCCCTGAGCATCGCCTCCATCTCATCGACCTCACTGGTCTTTTGAAAAAGAAGGGTCACTTTTCTCTGCAATTCATCCCCTTTTTCCCAATTTTCGGCAAAAATAAGCGCTTCAGTAAAAGAACTTGCCGGACCGAGTTTCGCTTCGGGATAAGCCCCCTGAATCCGTTCTAACTGGTCGATCTGGCTGAACTTAATCCAAACAGCCGGTCGTGCCGATTCTTTAATGGGCCTGGCGGAATTTTCACTTTTTTCCTCAAACCGGTACCAGGAGAGTCCCAGTTCATGAATGTCCCCGTCATCTTCCTGTGGGGGCACCTTTACCGCCAATACTAATTTAATCACCATCACTGAATTCCTTTTCAACAAATATTCCCGTCATTTTAACATAGCCCGGATCGCCGCGCAAAAAAGCAATGAACCTGAAAACTGAACCATGTTATATTAAAACCCTTAAGAACATTTAAATTTCCGTAGAAAAGGAGGGTTCGATGTCGAACTGCCTCATGCAAACTCATTATCTGGAACAGAAAAGCCTCATTCAAAATCCCGGCGGAAAAAAGTGAAAAATTTCGGGGAAATACTCCTGATCTCCTGCTATGAACTGGGGCATCAGCCAATGGGAATTTCCATGCCCCTCGGATTTCTCCAGCGGGCAGGCTATCTTCCCGACATCATCGATTTATCCGTTGACCGGCTGGATCATCAAAAAATATCTCGTGCCCGTTTTATCGGCATTTCGGTCCCCATGCACACCGCCTTGCGCCTTGGGGCCCGGGTTGCCGGGGAGGTCCGGAAGGTCAAACCAGACGCCCATATTTGTTTTTTTGGACTTTATGCCTCGCTTAATGCCGAATATCTTCTTGCTCATGGCGCGGATTCAACGATTGGAGGAGAATTTGAAACCCCGTTGGTTGAACTCATTAACGCCTTGTTAAAGGAAGGGATTTCTCAAATCAAGGGGGTTAGTTTTAAAAAACCATATTTCCCCTCCCTATCTGGAGCGCCTTTCGTTTGGACTGCCCGCCCGAACGCTGCTTCCGCCGCTTCATCGCTACGCCGCGCTCGAACTAAACGGAAAACGACAGACCGTCGGATATGTCGAAACCAGCCGGGGGTGCCGGCATACCTGTTTACACTGCCCCATTACCCCTGTTTATGAAGGACGCTTTTTTATCATTCCACAAAAAATCGTTTTGGAAGATATCCAAAACCTGGCAAAAGAAGGCGCCGCCCATATTACGTTTGGCGATCCTGACTTTCTAAACGGGCCGAAACACGCAGTTCAAATTGTCGAGGCAATGCATAGAGAACACCCCGATTTGACGTTTGACTTCACCGCCAAGGTGGAACATATTCTTAAAAACCGGGAGCTGTTTAAAATATTCTCGTCATGCGGATGCATCTTTATGATATCAGCCATCGAATCTTTCAGTAACACGGTCCTGGACAATTTAAAAAAAGGACACTCGCAGGAGGATATTTCAACCGCTCTCTCAATCTTAAATGAAGCGGGCATCGCCATGCGCCCTTCACTGGTTCCCTTTACCCCATGGACCACGCTTGCGGATTATCTCTTCATGCTTGAATTCATCAATGAGAATGGATTAATCGACGCAATCGATCCGGTGCAATATACCATCCGGCTTCTTGTGCCGCCCGGTTCCGCGCTCCTTTCGGAATCGGCTATTCAACCCTATCTGGGGCCTCTCGTACAGGAATCCTTTACCTATAGGTGGAGCCACCCCGACCCCCGAATGGATACTCTCCAAAAGTCGGTCAGTCAACTCGTCGAAACCGCGACCCAAAATGAAGAGGACGCTGAGACGATTTTCTACGATATCCGCGAGTTAGCCCATGGGCTTCATGAAAACCGTCCGCCCCGGATGATTCAACATGCCCCCGATCTCAACCGCAAAAAACCGCCGAGACTCACCGAACCCTGGTTTTGCTGTGCCGAACCAACGGAAGTTCAGTTCAAAGTTTTCCAGGAACCCCAAATCTAATTTAATTTAAAAGCCGCCGCGCAGGACCAGAAGACCCAGGTGCAGCCTTTTCAGCGACCTCTTCGAAGTTTGTTTACCCTTCCATAATTTATATCAAGATCGGCGGTAAACTTCGGAGCCGGAGCAGAAAAGGCTGCACCTGGGTCTGACACCATTCGCAGGGGGTAAACTTCGGAGCTGCGAGCCACAAAGCTTGCTCGCGAGCGTTTCCGCAGCGAAACTAATCTTTATATAAACTCTTCGCCATACGAAACAGGAAAGTCTTACTTAGGCAGAGGGTTCAATAGCAAATTCAAGGTGCTGATGGGCTTTGCGCAAAGCCTTCTCGACCTCTTCCGGCCTCTCTCCCCGGGCAAAAATAAACCCCAGATAACGATGCCCTTCAGGGAGCGGGACCACTTTTTGTCCGGCCCGAATCATGATATTCACCTCTTCAACGCCCGGAACTTGCTCTGCCCGGCTCTTTCCCTTCACCTCCCGCAAAACGCCTCTCCGCGGAATCGGAATCATCATCACCCCGGCTGCGCCCGGTTCTCTTTCCATGGATTCAACGGGAAGCCCAAGCGCGTGCTGAAGGATCACCTCTTCGAGCGAAAGACCCGTCCCAAAATGAAGCGTCCGAGAGCAAAGTCCCCCGATGGATCTCGCGGCAATTTCAATCACCCATGGTCCTTTGTCGTTAACCCTTAATTCAGCATGCACAGGCCCTTCCCGAAGACCGATCGCATTGACAGCCTTTTGAGTCGACGCGGCGATATCCTTCTGAAGAGCAAACGGTAAACGGGAAGGGGTCACATAAAGGGTTTCTTCAAAAAAAGGCCCATCTAAAGGATCAGGTTTATCAAATAACGCCAGAGGATGAAGTGTCCCATCGACCAGGAGGCCTTCAAGGGCCACTTCAATTCCGGGAATAAAGTCCTCCACGAGAATAAATTTACCCGCGTTATCTCCAGGAAGATAGAGTTCCGGATCGGAAAGGATTTTAACAATTCGATTAAAAGCTTCTACAAACCCGGTTTGATGATTTGCCCGAATAACGCCCCGGCTAGCCGAAAGAAAAAGCGGTTTCAAGACAACCGGGTACCTGACGTCAGAAGCAAAAGTTTTCGGATCCCCATCGATCGGAAAAAGCCGAAAAGAGGGGGAGGGGAGGCCGGCCAGGGCCAGGATTTCCCGTAAGCGGGATTTATCCCGGGTGGCATAAATGGACGCAATGGAATTATGGGGAAGAGAAAGGGCTTCTGAAGCTTTAACGGCAAGAAGGGCGGTTTCTTCATCTGTCGCGATGATCGCCGAAAGGGGTTGTTGCTTTGAGCAGGCGACAATTTGGTCCACCCCTTTATCCAGGTTCCGGAAATTCAGAGTAACCGTCCGGCCGCCGGAATATTTTTCCAGAATCTGCCGCCGGTTTGAACCGACAACAACCTCAACCCCAAGCCGTTCCGCCGCTTCAAGAAAAAACCCGGTCTTATAAGAATTGGTCGGAATCAGTAAAAGAAGCTTCTTCATCCCGGTGAGCACCCCAACAAACGGCCACCTCTACCTAAGCAACCGAACTCACCTACTTGCTGGGTTGATAATAAGGGTTATTCCCCCCCGCATGATCGGTCACATCCAGCACACTCGTAATCGTCGGAACCGCCTCTTTAATCATCACTTCAATCCCCTGCTTCAGGGTCACATCCGCCATCCCGCATCCCTGGCATCCCCCTCCAAGCCTCAGATAAACCGCGGTCTCCTTAACATCCACCAGAGTCACATGGCCTCCGTGACCCGCGACACCGGGGTTTATCTTTTCTTCGAGGAGTTTCTGAATCGTTTTGGCCGCCTGACTGGTGAGATCGGGCACAGGAGCCGCCGGAGCATTGGGGTTCGAAATCTTAAACCCGCCGCCATGCAGGTCATGAATATAATCGATGATCGCTCCCTTTAAATAAAGAGCGCTCTGATTATCGATTAAAACCTTAATCTGTCCGATATCCAACAAAAGGTCACTGGGCGCTTTGGACGAAATGGGCGCAAACGAAAGGTCGTACTGAACCTGCGGCGTGCCGCCCCGTTGAACCGTTATTCTCAGAGCGTCCCCCGGCCGTTTCTCTGCTTCCATGGCCGATATCACATTTTCTTCCGCTAACGGGGTAACAGTAATCATGTCTTAATCTCCTTCAACCATCAGAAAAGTCTACCTTTCTAAAACGCCTAAACATACTTAAATTGCATTACTTATTATGCCTGAGAATAAGGCCCGGTTCAATAGCGGTTTAGATAACGGGGAACTTGACGGCAATCTTCTCGGCGGGGTAGGTGAAAATTTCAGACAAGGTCGGATGAAAATGCGGAATCCTCGCGAGTTGTTGAGCGGTCGCCCGAAAATGCATGGCCACGACCATTTCATGAATCAGCAAATCGGCCTCGGCGCCCAGCACTTCCACCCCCAGAATTTCTCCGGTCGACCTGTCGGCAATCATCTTCACAAAACCTTTCGTTTGTCCGGTGCAAATCGCTTTACCCAGATCGTCAAACGGATATGAAGCCGTCAAAACAGGCCTCCCCTCCTTCTGCGCCTCCTTTTCAGTCAACCCCACACGGGCAAAAATCGGGTCTGTAAAGATCACCTCCGGAACAATCCGGTAATCCGTCTTGATTTTTTGGTTGGAAAAAGCGTTGTGTCCCGCAATCTCTCCCTGATAAACCGCAATATGAGCAAGCTGAAAAATTCCCGTTGCGTCTCCGACGGCGAAAATAGAGGGGACATTGGTTTCCATCTCGTCGTTTACCACGATCCCCTGAGCGTTACAGGCCACATCGGTAACGTCTAAATTTAAACCTTCAAAATTGGTATACCGGCCTGTTGCCACCAGAATTTCCTCAACTTCAATCCGGACCGGCTTTTCATTGACCGTGATTTCGACCTGTTTCAAATCTCCTGCTCTGGCAACCCTTTCAAATTTCACCCGAGGATAGACATGGATCCCCTCTTCCTGAAAATATCGTTCTAAAGTCCGTCCAACCTCGTCATCCTCCCAGCTTAAGGGGGAATCTCCCCTTGCCAAAATCGAGACCTCAGCGCCCATTCTGGCGAAATACTGGCCTAATTCCATGGCGATCGTGCCTGCGCCGATGATCGCAAGCGATTTTGGCAGATCGGTCAGCTCCAGGGCTTCATCGCTGGTAATGAAACCTGTCTCGTTAAGACCCTCCAGAGAAGGCACCCGGATTTTTGAACCGGTGGCAATCACAATTTTCCCGCCCCGAACCAGCTCCCTTCCGATCTGAACCTCATCCGGCGTTTGAAATCTGGCAAAGCCGTCTATAAAAGTAATGCGGGGATTTGATCTCATCTCTTGAAACCGGTAGTCGGCAAAACCCGCGATAATCTTGTTTTTCCGGGAAACAATTTGTTTGGGGTCGACGGCCAACCCTTTTACCTGAATCCCAAGCTCGGTCGAATTCCGGGCAAGAAAGGCCAGTTCCGAAGAGCGAATCAAGGTCTTGGAAGGCATGCACCCCTTTAAAATACAGAGCCCTCCAAACGGACCCTGGTCTATCAAGGCCACGGTTTTCCCAATAGCCGCGGCGGCACGCGCAGCCGCGAATCCGCCGCTCCCGGCCCCTATGACCACCAAATCAAAAAACCTTTTCGTCATCCCTCATCCCCCAACCATAAATAAAAAGGATCAGTTTTTGAGTGCGCCGCAGAAGGACAAGAAGGAGACGCGCTCAAGAACCGACCCCGAACAGGCTGATGACTCAGCGGACCTAGAACAGATGAAGCAATGCGATAAATACGACCACACTTGCGACAGTGGTTACAGCATATTTGATAACGCCTATCACCTTATCCGCCGTTTCAATGATTTCAACGCTCATGACCTTGGTCGGGACATAGATGATATCGCCCGCTTCTACAGCCTTAACCTCATCCGCAGGAAGTATTTTTCCGTCAACCCTCATGACCAGTACCTTGCCGGTATTCGCGTCAAACGCATAATCTCCTGCCCATTTGATATAGTCTTTGACCTTAAGACTGCTAAAATGCACAGTGGTAGGCCTCATGACCGCACCGATAACACTGACCGTTTCCTCCTTTTGAGGTATCCATAGGGTATCGCCCTCCATAACAACCGGGTCATCTTCGCCTCCCTTTTTGTGTAAGGCATCTTCAAGGTTAATAATAATCCTCTCGGACTGCTTCAGTTCGACATCTCCCAGTTTTCTTGCCTTGCCGGCGACGCCGGGCAAAGGGCCAAAAAGGTCCGCCGTCTCCGCAACCGTTTGACCGGCCGCATGCGCCACACCGGGCGCCATGCCCACAGCCGCCGCCTGAGCCACAGAGGCGCCGCTCGTTACGATCGGCGCGTTAGCGCTGAAAGGCTGAGGCAACGCCTCTTTGTGTCCGAATTCTTTTTCCAGAAGGAGTCTGTTTCTGACCACCTGACGGTCATATTCCAGGGCGTTTAACGCGTCTAATATCCTGTTCACCTGAAGCGTATCATTTTTCTGAATATCGGAAGGAATATTTTCTTTCTTCCGCATAAAGATGGTTCCTTTCCGATAGGCAAATTCTGTCGTTCCGCCTGCCCTCCCGATGAGATCGCTGAGCCTGTCGTTTTTCCCATATAAGGCGTAAATCCCTGGATTTTTTACCTCTCCCGTTATTTTAATCCAGCGGGGTCTTTCATAAAAATCAGAGTTCCTGTTGACCGTAACGACATCTTCATCATCAAGTAAAATGTTTTGAGTTTCGTCCCCTTTCAATAAGAATGAAAGATGGACCGGCAGGATCCTGGTGTGTCCTTCGCTCATGGCCTTTGCAACCTCTATCTTATCGTCTACTCCAGGCAGAGGACCTCCCGCCATCATCAATAAATTATTAAGCCTCATCCCTTCAAAACGTGTATAAACACCCGGTCTCTGAACAGAACCGAGGACCGTTATTTTGTGTTCCAGCGTAAAAGTTTTTTCTTTCAGCGTATAGACCCTCAATGAATCCCTGTCCTGAAGCAGGATGTTTTCCGGACTCCCTTCCTGCAAGACCTTTTCAATATTTAAAGGGATATGGGTATACCTCTCCGTATCAAAATCAAACCTCAAAAGATCAGCCCTTTCGAGATAAGCATCAGGCATGACATTTCCCGCTTTAAAGAGAAGGTCTTTAATTCTCATCCCGTCAGACCTTTCATAATTGTCCGGCCTCTGGACTGCTCCGGAAACCGCGACCGTTCTTGGCGGAAGAAATCTCACATCCCATTTTGAGTAGATCATCACCCTGTCCAGCGGGCGAAGGGGAAGGTCATCTTCCGGGTCCTTTGACAAAGCTTTGCCGAGATTGACAGAAATCAGCGTGGTGGTTCTTTTATCATCGTTTACCCTCAGGATATCCGCTCTGTCCATGTAGGCCTCGCCCAGCGGCCGGTTAATCTCTGAAAAAAGATCTGAAATCTTCATATTCTTTTTCAGTTCGTACTCTCCGGGCCTCTCAACCTTCCCCTCGACGGTGACTTTGTTTTCAATCCCGGGCAGAATCGACAGGACCGACACGGCATCGCCGTCATAAAGTTCGGGGTTTGAGCCGGGGGTGTTCTTGCTGATGTCCACATCCACAAGGACTCTCTGCTTATTTGGCACAACGGATTTAATGTGTATCCTCTGCAACACTCCGCTCGGCTTGATTCCGCCTGCGAGAGTAAAAAGATCTTTTAGTCCCTCCTCTTTCTTTAATTCATAAATTCCAGGACGTTGAACCTCGCCTTCTATCGCGACGACCTTCTCCGCCTTTGAGATAAAGATCACATCCCCGGCCTGAAGCGGCTGGTCATATTTGCTGTTGCCGTTCAGTAAATAATCATAAAAATCGACGGTGGCCGTGCTCCCTTTCCGTAATAACTTAATCTCTCTCAACGAACCGAGGTCACCGGGGCCCCCGGAGGCATAAAGGGCGTTAAATAAGGAGGTCACGGAACTTACCGCATAACTGCCGGGACGGAACACTTCGCCTGTAATATAAATCTGGATGCTCTTGAGGTTGTCAAGGGTGGCAATGAGAATAATTTTCATGTGAAGGGCGCGCTCAAGCTGGCTCTTAACGGCGTCCTGAAACTGGGCAAGGGTCATCCCTCTGGCGACAATCCTGCCGGCTTTTGGGATTCCAGCTTCCCCTTTCTCGTCGAGAAGCAGATTCAGGGTTGTCAGTTCGATGTTGTCCCCCCAATAATAGACGATTACCTTGTCTCCGGGATTGAGCAGGTAGTTAGGAGGGATTGTGGTATTGACGTACGAAGAAACCATATCAAGCGGGCCGACAAACCCTGAAACCGCGTTTTTCTCCGTTCCCTTTGGCAGCAGCCGTCCTTCCCTTAAACCTTTTTCTATCGAAAGCAGTCGTGCCCGCGCAGGCTCAAAAAAACTCAAGCCAAACCTCTTTAAGGGTTGAATAGTCTCTTTTTTTTGCTCTTCTTCCGCTTTCTGAACTTCCGGCTGAACGTCAATCGGCGCCGGTTCCTTTCCAATTTCTCTCTTTTCCTCTGGTGTATTTTCGGGTTTGATCTCTTTTAATTCAGGATTCTTTTTCAAGGATTCGACTCCCTCCGGCGTAAGTTTTCCTCCCGATTTTGCCATCTCCGCGGCAATCGCTTCTTTCTGTGCCGGAGTCAAATTTTCGGCCTTTTGGCACTGTTCGGGAGAGAAGCCTGCCGCCTGGCATCGTTCCAAAATATCCTGGGCATGCGCCTCATGATTGAATGTGGCGATCCATAATAACAGAATAAATCCTGCGCTTCTTTTAATCACCCGGCCCCCTTTGCTTTATCTGATGAGAAGCGCCAACGCTCCCCTTTTTTGTTTTTTGGATAGACTCCATCAAAAATGCGAGAAAAATTCCCGCGAATAATGATGTCACAAAACTCACCATAATCATCTGAACCCTTTTGGGTTTTATTTTTCGGTCAGGCACTCTGGCCCGGTCTATGACTTTAAATGCAAAGTTTTCCTTAACCTCTGCCATCATGGAAGATTCTATCTGCTGGGCGACCAGATTATATATTTTCTGCCTGATTAAAGGATCTGCTGTTTTAACCAGTTGTTCTTCGAGATACTTCTTATTGGTCTCGGCCACCCTTCTGGCTTCGTTTACCAGATGCTCGTTCAGCGCCGTCAAAAAATATTCGGGTATTTTTGCCGCAATTACAGGGTCGTAGAATTCCGCGGAAATCGTTATCGTATTATCTTTTATATTATTATTGACTTTAACGATACCATTTATGGCCCTTAAACCGTCCCATATTGTCGGGGGGATGGTATCATCCTCCGCTTTAAAGCCCGGGATGGTTATTTTTTTCTCTTTCTCTTTTTTCCAATCCTTTTTTTCATAATCCCACTTCTCATGAAAAAGGAGAGGAAGGAGATTATACTTCTCAATCACCTTTTCTCTCAAGACATTGGATTTAATAAGATTGACAATTTCAGAGGATGAAGATGCGGAGCCGGGGAGGGACAGTCCCGGGAGACCTCCGAATTGCTGCGCTATTGCGGAAAGGCCGCCGCTCCCTTCTTTACCGCTTACCGGTGAAATCACCGCCGCGGATTGATAGATGTTCGTCATCCGCATAGAGACTACGGCAGTCGTAAAAACAGCGGCCAACATCAGAATGAGTATCAGAAGCTTCCTCTTCCATATCACATGCCAGTAATCCAGGATATTGATTTCATCATCAGGGTAAGCCGCCGTAATTTTGTCTTCTTCTTTAGCGTTAACTGCCATTTTCCTTCACTATTTCGCGTTGACTGGTTTACATAAAACACCAAGACCTTGCCATATAGCCATATCCAAAAAAGAATGTCAATTATGAATCATCGTTCCGGAAAGAGAAATAAAAAGCGCCCCAAAATTTCCTCTCCCCTGATGATTTCCTCCATTTTTTGGAACGAACGAGACCGAAAAGACGCGGCGCCGAAACTCAACTTAATTCATCGGTATTTTTATTTTGACTATTTTGTTCAGTCTGCCTATAATCTCAACAGATTTTTAATTGTTTATTAAACATCCCTTAAATTTAAATTATTTTAAAATTCAGTTCACTATGACGTATGATATCGCTATTGTGGGTGGTGGTCTCTCGGGATGTTTTGCGGCCTTCCACCTTGCCAAAGCCGGATTAAAAGTAGTAGTGATTGAAGAGCACCCTTTCGCGGGGGAACCCCGCTTCTGCACAGGCATCATCGGCAAAGAGGCTTTCGACCGGTTTGACCTCCCGACAGCCCCGATTCAAAATACCTATTCCTCGGCCGTTTTTTATTCTCCCTTTGGAAATCACCTTAGAGTTTCAAAAAGTGAACCCCAGGCTTTTATCGTCAACCGGGCAAAATTTGACCAGGAACTGGCTCAAAACGCCATGTCTGCAGGGGCGGAATTTTACTATTCAAACCGGTGCATTCACTTTGAAAGCCAGCCGGACCGGATCTTTCTGACGATTCAGGGAGAAAACGGATTAGAAAGAAAAGTAAATGCCCGGATGGCCATTCTCTCGACCGGAACCTATTATGGCCTCCACCCCAAAGTCGGACGGGTACGGCCCAATCAATTTTTAGATACCGCTCAGGTAGAGGTTGAGGCAAATGATATTAGGGAAGTAGAAGTTTATTTTGGGGCCGAGATCGCGCCTGGTTCGTTTGCGTGGGCCAGCCCTCTCTCTCCGGGCCGGGCGCGAATAGGGATCAGTACGTACAAAAATGCCCATTATCACCTCACCCGGTTTCTCGAATCAGACTATTTCAAAGAGCGCATTCCGGAGCAAATTTTAGAAATCAAGAGAAAGGTCATTCCGATAAGCCCTATTAAAAGCACACATGGCCATCGTTTTCTGATTATCGGAGACGCGGCCGGTCAGGTAAAACCGACCACCGGAGGGGGAATTTATTACGGCCTCCTCTCGGCATACCTCGCCTCACAAAATATTATCGAGGCATTTCAGAAAGATTGTTTCGAAGAAAGTCACTTTTCTTCGTACCAGAAGGAATGGAAGAAAGAGATCGGAAAAGAGTTGAGGATCGGATTAATTACCCGGAAGCTGTTACGATATATTACTGACCACCAGATTGATTCCCTCATCCGGTTTCTTCAACAGGAAGAGTCTCTTGCCATTATTCAGAAGTATGCCGACTTTGACTGGCATCACAACATTATTCTCGCTCTTTCAAGAGAACCGTTCTTTTGGCTTCATTTATCCAGGCATATCCTGGGAATGAAAACAGAGGTTATCCTCCCCCGGCAACGGACCAAAACCCTCTAAACGTCTTTTCCTTCGACCCGCGAGCCATGAGCTTCGAGCCAAACTAAACATTCCATTTGGCGGTAAACGTAAACCAGAAAGATGTCAATATGAGTTTTAAATCGACTCCCAAACTCATTCTCTTGACATACAGCAGATCATATTTAAATTTGTACCGGTGGTTGATATCCCTGGCCGCGTAAACCTGCGCCATTCCGGTCAACCCTGGCCGAACGGATTGACGGAGAGAAAACCCTTCGATTTGATACATATGGATCAAAACCTCTCCATGCTCTCCCATGATTTTCTCGGATTCCCTTAAGGCCCTGGGGCCGACAAAGCTCATATCCCCCTTCCAGATATTAATCAACTGCGGAAGCTCATCGAGCGCGGTTTTCCTCAACCAGTAGCCGACACGGGTAATTCGGGGGTCGCGGGAGACTGCCATCACCGGCTCTCCGGCGATCTCGGCATTTTTAATCATTGAACGGAATTTAAATAAAATAAATTTTTTTTGATCCCTCCCTACCCGTTTCTGTTCAAAAAAAACCGGGCCACGGTCTTCCAGCCAGATTGAAAAAGGGATTACAACCCAAAGAGGGATGGAACAAAAGAGGCAAAAACCGGCAAACAATTTGTCAAAACCCCGTTTCACTAATTCATAATGATAAAACCGCATGCCAAATCCTTAATATATTTATTTATAACAAGATTATCCTTACAACCCTTTAACCTAAAAAGCAAGGGACATTCTGTTAACCTGTTAACGGGCGCGCGTCATGATTTGTGGGAAGCGGAACAACGGCTAAGGAAAGACGTGGAAAACATTGTTCCTCTGCACCGGCAAAATGGCATTTAGAATTTCATTTCTGTATTTGATTATATCTTTTTCTCTGCCATAACAATTAAGCACATTTTCCAAGGTCATTAAAAAACAACTGGACAAATCAACCGGCGTCTTTTAGTATTTTGGTTTTAAGGCACGGCAATAGGGAACGCCAATTTAACGCGCCCTTCTGCGCACTCCAGGAGTTCAAAGAATGGCTGGGTCCGTCCATGGAAACTTTAGCTAAAGTGAAGGGAGATATTCAAATGAATCCAAACAAAACACTTTGGGAAAAAGGCGATTTCACTCGAATTGCAGAGAGTATGAGAGAAAGCGGAGAAGCACTCGTTAAGACATTTGAAATCACGAAGGGGCAAAAAGTTTTGGATCTGGGATGTGGCGATGGAACAACCGCAATACCAGCGGCAAGATTGGGTGCGGAAGTATTGGGGGTCGACATTGCCAATAACCTGGTTGAGGCCGGTAACCGGAGAGCGAAGGCCGAGGGTCTCACGAACTGCAGATTCATGGAAGGCGATGCTAGCAATTTGAATGAGCTGAAAGACCACTCCTTTGATTTTGTGGTGAGCATTTTTGGCGCCATGTTTGCTCCAAAGCCCTTTGATGTGGCTAAAGAGATGGTAAGAGTAACTCGGCCCGGGGGTCGTATCGTGATGGGGAATTGGATACCCAATGATCCAACACTTGTAGCGCAAATCTTGAAAATCAGCTCCGCTTATTCTCCTCCTCCACCTGAAGGCTTTATCAGTCCAATGACGTGGGGAATTGAGAACAACGTTATTGAACGCTTTACCAAAGCAGGGGTTCAAAAAGAGAACATTAATTTCGTTAGAGACACTTATACATTCAGATTTCAGGGCGTGGCTTCGGATTTCGTTGCGGCATTTAGAAAGTACTATGGCCCTACCATGAACGCCTTTGAGGCTGCCGAAAAAAATGGCAAGGCCAACGATCTGGCAAGAGAGCTGGAAAATCTTTTTAACTCTCAAAACCAGAGCCAAAACAAGGCTGCCACTAGAATTCCAGCAACCTTTTTGCGTGTGACGATATCACTTTAAAAAAGGTGGCGATAGGCCGGGCAGGATTCAATGGCCTTTATTTGTATTGAAAGGGATTGCGAATATTCACTAATGATTTGCCCCTTGATTCTGTAAACAATTCTGTAATTATTATAAATTTTTTCTCGAATAGTTTCATTTCCATATTCTGGCACCATTCTTCCAGATTTAGGATACCTGTTATAGTAACCTAAAAATGAGAAAAAAAGGAAAACCTTCAATAAAAGATTTGACTCTATTCTTTTCACAGTCTTCTTTAGACATTTTTCATGAGCCGGAAGAATTCTTCTACGTTTTTGCGAAAAAGAAAAAGCGCGGTATCTTTTGGGGAATGTGAAATGGCGGACTCCGCCGTCTGTTTGACCGCTTCGGGGGAAATTTGATATTTTCTTGCCACAAACAGCGCATCCTGAATGTCAATCTCTGTGAATCGCCTCAGTTTGGCTATTATAAAATCAACCGGCGCGAGGATTCTTATCTCCAGCAAACCGGTCTGAACGGCAATGCTTGACCGCTCGGGATAACCGGGGGGCATGGCAATAACAGACCATCCCGAAAAATTCTCGCTCAAATCCGCCGGCACATGATGTTCCTTTAAAAAGTGGAATAAATCTTCAAGGCCTGTTTTGACTTCGGCATCCACATCCATTGTCGCCCTGTCGGGCATTCCATAAAAATAAAGGGACAGGCCCCCAACCAGAAGGATCTGCAACGGTCTTTGATGGATTCGGGCGAACTCTTCAAAAAGAGAAAGAATTTTATCAGGAGAGAGCGGAGACAAAATTCAGGGCCTCCAGAAATTGGCGATAATCCTTCGGATCAATTTTGCCCGAACGTGATTCCAGAGGTTTTCGCCCGGTGTGAGCCTGAATCATGGTTTTAAATTGGGAAAACCAGATACAGGCCTTTTGATAGGCCTCCCTGACTTCAGGCCGATCTAAATAAGTCTCCCATGAGACCCTGTCATTGAATAAAATTTCCAACCAGAGGACCCGGTAATTTTTATGATCAAGAAACACCTCTTCAAGCGTTTCTTTCCCTGTATAGTATGGAAAAATAACAAGCGTTTCTTTCATATTCGAGACTATATCAGAAATGTCATCCCCTTGCCAGACCCAAGACCAGCGATAGACTTCGCACCAAGACCAGCGATAGACTTCGCACCCACTTATTAATCATGTCATTGCGAGCACCGAAGGGTGCGTGGCAATCTTATCGTAAAGTCTTGAGATTGCTTCACTTTGTTCGCAATGACAGCTTTCTAACTCTGTTCTTGGGCCAGAGTCTTAAAATACAAAAGAAAAACGTCTCAACCATCCCGAGAGTCTAAAGATTTTAAAAGAGATTCAAATTTTTGGAGGGAAAAGGGACGGTCGTAGAGCTTCTCAAATGCCTGCCGGTTATTTTCGCCCAGTTTTTTACCCATTTCGGGCAGGTGTTCCATTAAGGCAAGATATTTGACCACACACCCTCCCCTGGCGTTTTGAATAATCTCTCCGAAAACCTTTTATTATACCTCACGAATTATTTCCGGTCCCCTGT
This sequence comes from Nitrospirota bacterium, assembly GCA_016178585.1. Lineage (NCBI taxonomy): Bacteria > Pseudomonadati > Nitrospirota > Nitrospirota bacterium. Next base: position 4,177 of record JACOTA010000044.1, on the reverse strand, counting down.
TCCGTTCGCACCCAAGAACAGCGATAGAAAGTTGTCATTGCGAGCGAAGCGAAGCAATCTCGCCATCGTGAACCGAGATCGCCACGCACCCTACGGGCGCTCGCGATGACAGGCAAAACAAGGAGTTACAAATCCTATCGCTGTTCTTGGGTTCGCAAGAACGGGAGATGTCAGATTTTGCAAAATCTGTTTCATAAACTCACGCCGCCCTGACTCTCACACGGGCCTCAATTTTGGGCCAGATGGTTCTTTGAGCCATTCGCATGTCGTAATCTGCCTGAAGGTTAAGCCAGATTTCTGGCGAGATTCCAAAGTATTTACCAAGACGCAAGGCGGTGTCTGCGGTAATGGCTCGTTTGGCATGGATAATTTCACTAATTCGGCCTGGAGGCACATCAATGTCTCTGGCAAGCTGGTTCATACTAATACCAAGAGGTTTCATAAAATCCTCAAATAAAATTTCTCCTGGCGGAATCGGTCCCAATCGTTTTGTTTTCTTCTTCATAATTAATTTTTCTCCAATTTAATGATAATCCACGATTTCCACATGATGGGCATCGTTATCTTTCCAAAGAAAACAAATTCGCCATTGATCATTTATGCGAATACTATGTTGCCCTTTTCTGTCACCTTTAAGGGATTCAAGCATATTGCCAGGAGGTTGAATTAAATCCTTAAGATTCCTGGCACGATGGAGATAAAGCAATTTACGCCTCGCCTGCCTTTCAATAGCCTGGAGCGGGGAATCGTTTTCTGAAACCACATATCCTCCCCTGGCGTTCTGAATGATCTCTCCGATTTCACAACAACCCTTCCATCCCTTCGGAAAGAGAAACAATATGAACATCCCCCGCGTTCAATGAAAATCTTAAAGCTTCAATCTCTTTTCTCCTGGCGCCGTCGCCAATAAATAAAAAAAGAAACCGGGGGTTCCAGGACAACTATTTAGCCGCTGAAATTGTTAAGCCAGAACGGTATGAATATTATCCATTAAATGTTTCAGACTCTTTGAAGAAATTTTACCCATAATGCTGAGTAACCTCTGGTTATCAACCGCGCGAATCTGATCCACGAGAATGTCTGAAAGTTTTTGAAGACCTCCTTCTCCTGCTTTTAGATGAACACGTAAAAACCGTGCTTTAGGCTGTACCTGAGTGGTAATAGGACAAATAATTGTCGAAGGGTGAATTCCATTAAGCAGATCTGTTTGAACCACCACAACTGGCCGCACCTTTCCCGGCTCCGTCCCGATTCGTGGATTCAAATCGGCAATACATACATATCCCTTTTTAATTTTCATGCCTGTTCAATCAGACTTTCTTCAAATTTCTCAAAGGCATTCAGAACTTCCATGGAATCACCAGCCACCAGAGCAGATTCTTCGGCAAGGGTCTTTTTGAGTAAATTGCGTTTCCAGAGTTTATTATACAAATTCACCGCTTCGTTAATATAAGCATTCCTGGGGTGCTTACGCTTCCGAAGAATCTCCTCGGTTTCACTAAACACTTCATCTCTTAACTTTACCAAGACCAGCGATAGACTTCGCACCCACTTATTAATCATGTCATTGCGAGCACCGAAGGGTGCGTGGCAATCTTATCGTAAAGTCTTGAGATTGCTTCACTTTGTTCGCAATGACAGCTTTCTAACTCTGTTCTTGGGCTGTATTTGCAACTGCATCAACTATCTTAAAAAGTAAAGGGTAAATCTTCTTAATTAAAACCGGTTACCAGAATTGGAGAAAAAGCCATTCTTTTAAAGAATCTAAAAGAAAACCAAATTTTTGAAGGGCGAGGGGACGGTCGTAAAGCTTTTTGAAAGCCTGCCGGTTGTTCTCAACCAGTTTTTTGCGGTAATGAAACGTAACTTTTTACTCATACGGGAAGGCCATGGAGAGCTCTTCAGTGAAAATCTTATCGGCCTTGGGCAACGGCTGGGGCCGTTCCAACAAAGATGAAAAGAGTTCATTCCTCCTTGATGGCAGACCATAGGGTTTTGCTAAACTCAAAAAAATTTGAAAAACTTTTTTACTCCGGCGGGCATGGTAAGGAGATTCCGAGTTTCCCACCAACAAATCAAGTTTCAAGACCCCAATTTTACAATTTTATTCATGAAATTCGAAAATGAGTGAAATTTGGAAAGGAATGTAAAGAGAAAACATTATCTCAAAACCCTCAGTTCTTTTCTGAACGGGTATTAGGCGGCGGATTCTCCGCTAATTTGCCATGCGGGAAACAGCAAAACAGCAGGATGACAATGAAGAGCGCGGGCTAATACTTTCGCTCTCTCCGCCCCTAATTTAATCCGGTCCATTTCAATGCCTGAAATGGTTGACTGGGGAATTCCCGTAATTCTTGCCAATTCGCTTTGACTAAACTGGTTCAGCTCCCTCGCAATTCGAACTGACTCTCCAATAGAAATTTCAATCCTCGTTTTTGATTTAAAATATCCCTTTTTTGGCATTCTTAAGCTCCTTAAATTTTATAGTTGTGAGCGTTCATATCAAAGACTTCAACGATTATCTCTTTTCTATCGATGTGATATAAAACGCGATATTGGTCATTTAAAGATGATGATCTATACCCTTCCCAATTCCCTTTCAAGGCATGATCTCTAAAACCGGAAATTTGTTTCAATGCTTCCGGACCTGACAAAGAAACGATATTTTTCCAGAATTCATATCTTTGAATGATGTGTTTTGAAAGACGATCAATGCTCTTTTGGGCTCGTCTGCTTTCATATACATTCCACATAACAAAATTATACTATACTAATTTAGTTATATAAAGGATTTTCTTTCTAAAACTATAAGTAGAAAAATGGGCTTTCTTGCTTCAAAAACGCAATAATCAGGATATTCATTACAGAATTGAATCGGGAGGCAAACATTATCAATTCCCCTTTGCCGGGTTATAATAAGTTCCCTGATCATCCGGACCCCGGTGAGAAATGGAGCGATTCATTTTCTCAAGAAGATCAGGATTAAATTGCCCGAAAAAACCGGCTATTCCGCACATCACAATATCCAATATTCTGTATCATTTAATTCTTGACGGAATTTTTAAAAGTAACTACAATAGTCATAAGGAGAAGGAGAAAGAATAATGAGCATTGTAGGCGTCAGAGAACTTAAAAGCCACCTCACACAATATCTTCGCAAAACAAAAGCCGGAGAAGAAGTCATTATTACCGAGAGGGGAATGCCGATCGCGGTCATTCAGCCGGCAAAAAAAGCCCTACCATCCAAATCGTCAGCATCAAAACTGGCTGAACTGGCAAAAGAAGGTAAAATTTCCCTCCCCCAACAAAAATTTCTCCTCAAGATTCCTATAATCAAGATCTCGGGCTCACCTATCTCAGAGACTGTTCTTGAGGAACGTCGTTGACTTATCTCGATACCAGCGCCCTTATCAAGCGATACATTCAAGAATCGGGCACTGAATTGATTCTTGCGTTGTTTGAAAATAACTTCGAAATTCTAACATCAAAGATTGCTTACGCGGAAGTTTATTCCGCTTTAACACGAAGAATGCGTGAGCAGGATCTGCCGAAAGCCCGATATCTTGAGGTATGCCGGCTGTTTGAGCGGGAGTGGCCGGCTTACATCATTGTTGAGTTAAATAATGATATTCTTCATCTCACAAGAGACCTGATTAAAAAATATCCTCTCCGTAGTTTTGACGCCATCCATCTTGCCTCTGCAAAATTCATAAAAAACAGACTAAAAACGGCAATGACTTTTGGATGCGCTGATCATCGGCTTTTACAGTGTGCCAAAAAAGAAAAGTTTGACCTTCTAGCCGTTTAATTTATTCCTCCACAAAACCCGCTATCCTAATGTGAATATTCTACAACGCAAATTAAAGCAAAAAGGATTATTATTTTAAAGATTTTAAGAGGGAATTGAATTTCTGAAGGGCGAGGGGGCGGTCATAGAGCGTTTCAAAAGCTTTCCGGTTATTTTCACTGTCAAACCAGGAGTCAGGAAAAGTTCATTTAAAAACTCCTGGATTTATGTTACATTTGCAAATGATAGTATACCCAAGAACAGAGTTAGAAAGCTGTCATTGCGAACAAAGTGAAGCAATCTCAAGACTTTACGATAAGATTGCCACGCACCCTTCGGTGCTCGCAATGACATGATTAATAAGTGGGTGCGAAGTCTATCGCTGGTCTT
>JACOTA010000043.1 GCA_016178585.1 Nitrospirota bacterium | reverse complement strand
CTTTTATCGAGGTAAATTCGGCAGGCCTCAGCCTTTTGAAATGCACGCATGAAGACGTTTTAAAAATGAAAATCAAGGATTTTATACTGGATGAAGATCTCTCGATTGCGGCAAAATATTTTGAAGCCCAGCGAATGGGAGAAACGGTTTTGTGTGAAATGCGGATTAAATGTAAGGACGGGTCGGTCATTCAAACGGAGACCAATGCAAAACGGATCGCTGATGGAAGATTTCAGGCCATTATGCGCGATATTACATCACGGAAAAGAGAAGCAGAAAACCACATTAAAGTTGAAAAACTGGAATCAATTACCATTCTCGCCGGGGGGATTGCCAATGATTTTAATAATCTCCTCACCGCCATTTTAGGAAATATTTCATTGGCCCTTTTGTCGACCGATTCGGGAAACCCCGCCTTTCACCGTCTAGCCGCGGCGGAAAAAGCCTCTCTTCGGGCGCAGGAATTAACCCAGCAGCTTCTCGATTTTTCCAAAGGACGGTCCCCTGCAAAGAAAGAAGCCTCCATTAAAAATCTCCTCATTGAGGCGGCCAGGTTTGCCTCCCGCGGCACAAGTATTAAATGTGACTTTCACCTCTCTCCTGATTTATGGGTTGTCGAGGTCGACGAAGGGCAGATCAATCAGGTCATTAACAACCTGATCATCAATGCCGTTCAGGCATCGGGTGAAGTAGAGGATTCCCCGCCGGTCAACCTCCTTCCGGGGAAATATGTCAGGATATCTATTCAAGATCAGGGGGTCGGAATCCCGGAGGAGAATCTGACCAAAATTTTCGATCCTTATTTTACCACCAAACCAACCGGAAGCGGCCTTGGACTGGCCACCTCCTATTCCATTATTAAAAAACATGGGGGAGAAATCATCGTGACCTCCCGGCTTAACCAGGGAACAACCTTTTCTTTTTACCTCCCGGCATTGGATAAAATCAGTTCTGATACAGTGGTTCAAAAAGAACCCCTCTTAAGAGGAACCGGGAGAATCTTGCTATTGGATGATGAAGAAGATGTGTTGGAGGTGACCGCTTATATGCTGAAGGAACTCGGGTATGAAGTCGCCCTGGCCCGTGATGGGACAGAAGTCCTTTCAATCTATCAAAATGCCATGGAATCCAAAAAACCGTTTGCCGCGGTTATTATGGACTTAACAATCCCGGGTGGAATGGGAGGAAAAGAAGTCCTGCCAAAACTGCTGAAAATGGATTCCGGCGTCAGGGCTATCGCCTCCAGCGGGTATTTCAGCGAACCTGTCCTGGCCAACTGGAAATCATATCATTTCTGCTCCGTTCTTTCTAAACCCTACCGGCTGGCGGACCTGGGAAAAACCCTTGATCAGGTCTTGAAGAAAAAGGATGCGGCAGGTTAACCGATCCGTTCATAGAGCCAACCACTTTGAAAAGAGAAAAAAATAAGACACTCCTCATTTTAGGGGGGGGCTATACCGGCCGGGTCATTTTTCGGCAGGCCGCTTCAACTCAACGGTCTGTTTTAATCTCAAGCCGGAATCCGGAGAAACATCTAACCGGGATTCCTCCCCAACAGAGAGTCTTTTTTGACCTTCTCCTCCCGGAAACCTGGGAGCATATCCCCGCCGGAGCCGATCTCATCTGGACTTTCCCTCCCATTCCTCTTGATAAGGTCATTGAATTTATAAAAACAATTCAGATCAGAGCCGGCCGGATGGTCGTTCTGGGGAGTACCTCTGCCTACCGGGTAGAGCCAGCCAGAGCGCCGGAAATCATTGACGAAAAAAGCGCTATTGATCCCGCCCTGCCACGGGTCCAGGGAGAAGAATTTTTAAGAGAAACTCCCGGGGCCGTCATTGTCCGTTCGGCAGGGATTTATGGACCCGGCCGGAATCCCTTGGAGTGGATCCGCCGGGGTAGGATCGGTTATTCAGACCGGGTTTTAAATTTAATCCATGTCGAAGATCTGGCGGGTATTTGCGTTCGGGCTTTGGAAAGGGGGAAACCGGGCGAAGTTTATATTGCCTCCGACGGCCTCCCCCGCCGATGCTCGGACCTGATTGACGCCGCGGCTGAAATCTGGAGTGTGCAAAAAACCCCTTCACCGGAACAAATCAACCAGGGGAAACAACTTTCAAATCAGAAAGCGATCAAGAAGTTAGGATATCTATTCAGGTATCCAGACCTTTTGCAGGGATTAAAAGAGATCGAAGCTCAAAAGTGAGGGGATAAACACCTTGGGATGAGATCAGTATCAGTAAGAGTAAAGTAAAGGGGTCACCCTGATCTTGCCCTAGTTTGACAGATTTCTTACGAGCGGTATACTTAATAAATGGGAAAAAATGACCCATTTTCCATGTTTTAACAACTAACAACCCTCTATTTAAAGGAGTTATCCTATGTTTCAAAAAACTCTCCTTACACTGACCCTTGGCACGGTATTGGGTCTTTTATCGTTTGCAGGCCCCGCCATGGCGGCTGATAATGATGGAACGCCAGACATCCGGCAGGACCGTAAAGATATCAGACTGGACAATGCCAATGTCCGGCAGGACAGGCGTGATATCGCCAAAGACAAACAGAATTTACAACAGGACAGGCGTGAACTGGCCGCTGAAAAACGGGAAGGGGATAAAGCCGGAGTCGCCAAAGTCCGGGCAGAAATTCACCAGGAAAAAAAAGAACTTCATTCAGACCGTAAAGATATACGGCAGGACAGGCATGATCGCCGCACAGACCGGCGGGATTTAAGGCATGACCGCAAAACCCATGCCAAGAAGTAGTTTTTAAGTTTTTCCAGCCTTCAATTATCCAGCCGGGATTTATTCTGAAGACATAAATCCCGGCCTTTGTTTTTAATCAAATCCCCCTTTCTTTTTTTTTATCAGTTAAAAACACACCAACATATTCTATGCGAGCCTATTCTATTCAAAGCAGTCGGAACATCATAATCAACGATAACCGATATAAAAGTATTAATTAACAAAAGATGTGACCCCTTAGTCTTAGTTTCTTACATTTATTCAAATAAAGTTGTTAAAAACGCGGTCAAGTTTCAGCAATTGCTCGGAATTGATAAGGAACGAGCGGAATCCATTGACTTCACATTGAAAAATAATAAAGCACAGATTAAATGCGCTGGGTGCCCAACTCTCTTCATTCCAAGAGATAAAAACCATAAATATTGTGGAAAATGCCCAGAATCGAAGAATAGGGTAAAACGGTGGAGAGAAGAAAAACGTCAACCCGATAGATCTAAACCAGAAGAAAAGATCATCAATCTAACAACTTTTAGTTTAAAAGAATTATCAGCCGACAAGAAAAGCAGTTAAACAAATCTGTTTAACAAAATATAAATCTGAAAACAGTCACTTAAAGCTTTTTTTCGGAGAATTGTTTAACAAATCGTTTTACAAATCAGCAAATTCATTGCGTTGGGTGTGAAGGAAAAACGCCTTTACAGATGTTCCTTATAAAAACTAAAGTTTTGGAAAAAACAGGCCCCGACTTCTGGCCCGCGCTCTTTAAGCCCTAGTGGCTTTATGAGCGCCAGAGGGCGGGATCTGATCAATCCGAACAGGGTGCAGGGTTTCCCTTTCCATATGAAGGGTGGAAGCGACAGCAGAGGGAAACACAAACCCGGAGGTTGTAATGGAAAAACCTCACTTTTCCATTTCTACCGGAGCCATCCGCCAAAATACAATAAGATGGCTGGAGGATTGGGAATAGAAGTTCTCAAAAGAGATGATTATTTTGAATGCGTTCTGACTTCAGTTAAAAAATCCGGGAAAGTGTAAATGCCATTCACTTGAATCCAAAATCCATTCCTTCCATCTGGAGAGCAATATCGTCTACTTAACCCAATCCTTAGATAAATCCGGTTTTGATTCTGTATGAAGTTGTTTAAATTTTCAATTAACAGTGGCTGGGTCTGTTTTGAAATTGCCAAATTATAAAATCCAAGGTCCGTTATCGGTAGAAACTTATACTCTTTCTCGTCGTTATCTAATATATGCAGTTTTATCTTTTCCGGATTAAATCCGTCGCGCATAATGGTGATTTGTCCTGGTTTTAACTTCAACGAGATTATGGAGCGGCCCGGTGGATCATTATGAGGGATAACCTTACTGCTCCCGGGAATTTTGCCCTCAAATCCTTCATTTATAGAATCATAAGTTGTATTTTTTAAAACATCTTCAAACTCGACTGAAGAACAAGGCCCTTCATATTCAAGTTCAGAATAGTTTTTATCCTCTAAGTGTGGTTTTTTCAGTTCCTTTGCTTTTATCAGTTTGCCTTTTATTTTGGCTCCCGGAAGGATATTTAATTTCTTACAATACTCCATTTCAATATATGGAAGTGGCCTCACGCATTTTTTTGTTTTGATATCAACCCCAGCGACACATACGATATCTTCGTTTTGAAATCTTGTTAAGTCGGTAACTATAAAAATCATTTTTATTTCTCTAGTTCACCAATATTTTATAAATAAGTTTTGTGGTCGTGCTTGGTAAAGAAACTTTTTGACTTTTTCAAGAAAGGTGGTTTATTTCGAAATTTCCCCATTTTTGATTGAGGTATTCTGCGACTAACCTTCGATGACAGTGGTGGGGTTTATCTTCACTACATAAAAGACAGGAGCTCTTCAAAACATCTTTTGAAAGACTATCCTCAATTTTTCGAGACGAGATCAATTCCAAGAACTTCTTTTCGTAAAGTGCCCAATCCCCTTTTCTCTTCTTATACTCATCAAGCATGTCCTGTGTAGGTGCCAGAGTTGGCATATGGACGTATTCAATATTGCAGATCAACTTTAAAAAATAACGTAAATCATCTCTTTTCGAGAATCCTGCAAGTTGAGAATTATTATTTAAGCGAATATCTATTACCCGTTTAACTCCAGCCTTCTGAATCAAATTAAAAAATTGTTCCGCTGTTTTCTTTGTAAATCCGATTGTAAATAGCTTGATTTTGTCCAAGCTTTTTAAACCTTTTCGGTATAGGTTATGGGCTGATTGACTGTTTTATTTGAATCGGTAGTATAGGCAATTTTCTCACTCTGGAGATCATAGGCTTTGTTTATCAGGTCTTCCATTGTGGCAAAAAGCTCGGGAGTGGCAAGATTTAGATTTTTCAGAAGTCGTTTTTCAGAGTCTTGATGGTTTTCTATTGTTCCATCCGACCAGATATGTTTAATTTCAATATTTTCTTTTCGAAGACTCCGACAAATTAAAATCGTCCGATGGCAAGTGAGGGGATCCTTTTCTGCGCACATTAATGCAATTCGATATTTCTGCAAACCAAATCTAATACGATCCAGACCCTCTAAAAATAAGGGTTGTTTTTCAAGTGATTTGTATTGGACTTTGCCATTGACATAACAAGAAGGATTATCACTCCGGGCTCCAAGCTCATTGCCCAGAAAGACATAGGCAATCTGGTTCCTTTCTAGCTCTGCCTTAATAGTCTCTCTGTTAAATTGAGGATTAATCCGGCTATAGGGAGTAGATCGGACATCCCCAACAGCCGAAATGTTATTTAATTTCAGGAGTTGAATAAATTCCTGAAGTGAATGAGTGGAGTGCCCAATTGTATAAAGAGTATGAATCATAATTAAAAAGTATGCCCGTTTTAGAGAGGATTTTCAATGGGTTTCATTTTGGTCAAATGGGAGGTAAATTTATTATATAAATGCCCATAAAACTGTCTTTCTTAAAAAAAATCTAAAATTATATTCATTTACAAAATTAGCGGGCTCGGTTTGACAGACTTCCCTCCTTAATATACATTTAACATGGTAGGTTTTTTAAAATAGATTTACTTTAAACCGAAAATCTAATGTAAAAATAATTACCTAATCTCAACAAGGAAAAAAATTAGAGGGTCAGGTCTTTATTATTGAATAGCTTACATAATTGTGCTGGTAATTAGTTTTTATATTTTCAGGGAAGATGTTTGGTTTGAAGGGATATTTACGGAGGTTACGTTTTAGAAAAAATTATTTTTTTTTACTTTTATTTCTTTCTTTGCGAACGGAGAGGGTCGAATCTTTAATCTTTAGTAAACGGTTACATCTTTTGTTGTTTGTAGAGGGGACAAGTCCTGGGGTGAACCCCTCTGTTGAGGCAAACTAAATTGGTGCCCTTTAGTTGACAAACATCATACATTTGTCATACAATTAACACATATGATCATATTTGATTCTTCTACTCTCATTCTGCTGGCAAAAATTCATTTGCTGGATTTGTTTGTTTTAGATTTTCCGGGATTGGTTGTTATTCCTGAGCAGGTAAAAATGGAGGTTAGCGCCAAAGATCGGGAAGAAGTTCCTTTAATCTTAAGTTTAATCAAAGATAAAAAAATCAAAGTGCAGAAAGTAAAAAACAAAAAAGAATTAATAAAGCTTATGGCAGACTTTAATATCGACCTTGGAGAAACGGAAGCGATTGCCATTGCTGTCAATGATAAAAACAATGTTCTTGCAACCGATGACAGGAACGCAATTAGGGCCTGTAAGATTTTAAAGATTGATTATGTTACATCGATTTCTATATTAATACGTGCCTTTGAAAAAGGTCTCCTGGAAAAAGAAGAAGCATTGATTAAATTACAAAACCTGCAATTGTTTGGTAGATTTAAGAAGGAAATCATTGAAGGTGCAACAAAACAAATTCGTAGAGAGGCGTAAAATGGCTACCAAAACTTTAAGTATACGAATAAATGACGACGACTTTAAATTCCTTTCTTCTTTAGCTAAGGAAGAAAAAGAAGATGTCTCGAAAACAGTCAGAGAACTCGTTGATCTTGGCAGGGTGTTACTTGCCATAGACAAATATAAAAAATCTGAGGCTTCTATCGAAAAGGCATCAAAAATAGCCGGTGTTTCCATCTCAAAGATGATGGATCTGTTTAAAGATTACGGCGTTGAGGCCAATCTTGAAGAAGAAGATTATCTGAAAAGTCTAAAAACCATCAGAAAGGTTTGGTGAGATCGTAGCCCGTTGATTTCCCAATTAGTGCCATTTGTATGAAAACAAAATCAATCAGAATCCCCAAAGATATTATGGAGGCGATAGAGCTGAAACCCGAAACCCGGGTCAGGCTTTGACAGTTTGACAATGAAAAAAGAGGACAAGTCCCGTTTTGCTCTCATTGTGTAGAAAGGGAGTGTAGCAAGGGTTTTAGATTTTTTTAGTTTGCCGATTTTTATATTCTGTCTTCAGCGATTTGATAAACTTCTTTTCGATGACAAATTCCTAAAATTAAAATCTCCTGCCCTGTTATTTTGAAAACCACCCGATAATCTCCAACCCGCATTTTCCAATAACGTTTGAGTGTTTTCCTTAAAGGTTCTCCATATTGTTCCGGTGAAACTAAAAGCCTCTCTTCAATAGCCTTTTTAATTCGTTCTTTTAATTTTTTGTTAATTAAGGGGAGATCATTCTTTTTGACATCAGGATGATATCTTAATTCAAAGGTCAACTGGACCAAATCTCTTTATGGGTTAAAGACTTGCTTTTTGAATAGGTTTTTTCCCTTTCTTCGGAAAATTTGGCCAATCCAATATCTTCATGAAGCTCCATGGCTTCTTTGACCATATCCCGGACAACCAGCGACATGGATAATCCATCCCTTTTGGCCTTTTTTTGAATGACTTGGTAAAGGGGTCGTTCAAGAACGACATTGATTCTCGGGTTTTTCCCATGCATTTTTATTTCCTCCTATTTGTTCTAAGTGTAACACATATGAGTCATTTTATGGAAAGATCTTTTTTCAGTAGTGTCCGGTTAAGAAACGGCATCTTTTCAAAATTATAAAAAGGGGTCAATCTTTTGTTGTTTGTTTATCCCCTCTAATATTTAGGAATCCATGGTCTCGAAAGATTTCTTTCCAGTCGTATTGCCATGTTGGAAAGATCGTTAGATATCCATCAAATCGAATTATATTTAAGTATTTTTTTAGAAGTTCCTCTAGAAAATCTAAACAGTCGTCCAATTCCTTGTAGGTTGGAATTATGACGAGGGGTCCTACCTGTATTAAGCTTTAACCATCTATAGCATTGCTTTTCTTTTGGGACCAACCTTCTATACAATCTCCTCAGAAGTGAGTAAAGTAAGCCAGCGTTCTTATCTCAGTGCCTAATCCATCAGATTGTGTCCGGGTTTTAAATTTTATTTTTGTCTTTTTGTTAAAATCACTTGACCTTGGAAACGATTCCAAGGTCTAGAATGCTTATTATGAAGGAGGCCAAATATGTCGTCTCAGAAATTAACGGTCAGCCAACTTGCGCGTATCGCAGGCGTGGGGCCGGATAGCATCCGCCACTATGAGCGAATCGGGCTCGTGCCGAGGGCGGAACGCTCTCCAGCCGGATATCGATTCTGGACTGCGCGAGAAGTCCAGTATCTCAAGTGGGTGGCCCCGGCTAAGCGCGCAGGTTTTACGCTGCACGAGCTGGTCGAAATCTTTCGGATGTACCGCGAGGGAAGTCCCCCATGTCGCACGGTCCGAGATCTCCTCAAGCAGAAACTTTCTGATTTGGATCGGCAGATTGACGATCTGTCGACTCTGCGCACCAAACTGAGACAAGTGCTCTTGCGATGGAAAGGACGACTTCGTCGGGCATCGTCGGGCGACTTTGTGCCCCTCTTTGATGAACTGTATGACGTACCCATCACACAATCAACAGCGGTTTTGAAGCGAAAAAACCGAAAAGGAGGAAAGCAATGATGTACATTTTGGTAAATTTTCATGTCCAACCGTCCAAGGTCCATGAGTTTGAATCACTTCATAGCGCGCTTGCACAGTTTATGAGCGGCCAACCTGGATGCATTGAGGTAAAGGTTCACCGGTCGCTGAAGAATCCTCAGGAGTATGTCGTGTACGGAACCTGGGAAAGCAAAGAGGCTTGGGAGCGGGCGCATCAAACCGCAGAATTTAAGACTCAGTTTCAGAATCTGCCGATTGAACAGCACACGCTCTCAAGCGCAAGCTTCTTTGAGGAAGCCTATTCCTACAAGGGCGGTATCGGCAAGCATTGTTCTAAATGATGCGCCATTTGGCACTGAAGAGGCGTAAAAAACCGGGTCAGGCTTTGACCAGTTTGACAATGAATGTAAATGAAGGGGTCCGGTTTGGCTCATTGTGTTGAGATCGGTGTGGAATTTTTAAACAGCCTGTTTTTCAGTTAGTTCATCTACTTTATCGATGACCCGGTTTTTTATCAGGCATTGCCGGGTCATTCCTCGTCTGGCCGCTTCCGGTCGATTTTCTTTACCACCCAATGGGAAGATCAAAGGGAATGAGTTTGCCGGAGCAAGAGTCCAGCAAGAAAATTAAGTTGAAATGCGAATCTATGGTCGGATATAATACATCTTACTATTGTCTTACTTCTTGGAAGGGGAAAGATATGAAAACCACTAAATTATCCAGTAAAGGTCAGGTCATTTTGCCAAAGTCAGTGAGAGTGGCTCATCACTGGGAGCCAGGCGTTAAGCTTGCTGTCGAAGATCGAGAAGACGGAGTCTTATTAAGACCGGTTAAACCGTTTAAGACAACGACCTTAAAGGAAGTCATGGGGTGTGTTGGATTTAAGGGGCCCGTTAAGACTTTAAAAGATATGGAAGAAGCGATTGCCGCGGAGGCCAGAGCAAAAAAATGATATCTGTAGATACGAATATTTTAATCCGTATCGTGACGAACGATGATCCAAGACAGGCCAAGCGCGCGGCTAACGTACTCGCAAAAGATCGGGTGTTTATTGCCAAGACGGTGTTTTTAGAAATGGAATGGATTTTACGCCGCGCGTATTTGTTGGAAAAGAAAGTTATTCTAAAAGCGTTTAGAAACATCCTTGGGTTAATGAACGTGGAAGCCGAGGATGAACTTCGCGTTGTTCAGGCGCTTGAATGGTATGAAACGGGACTAGATTTTGCGGATGCGTTGCATTTAGCCTCAAGCGGAAACGCAAGCCAATTAGTAACATTTGATAAAGAGTTCGCAAAAAAATCCAAAAAAATTAATAGAACCCGGGTAAGCGTTGTTTAAGGTAGGTGGATAAATAAAGGAATCAGGCTGGTCTTGATTCATCTATGACTATGAAGGGGTCCTGCTGTCCCCGAAACACGGTCTTTAAAGAACCTTGCTTTATACACATAAACAAGCTATGGTTAGTGTATACTTAAACGCGTTTGTTGTTACGAAGGAGAAGCAACATATGCTGAGAACAAACATCGAACTCGACGAGAAAGTGGTAAATGAAGCGATGAAACTCACTCACTTCAATACCAAAAAAGAGCTTGTTAATTATGCTCTCAGGGAACTTGTTAAAAAACTAAAAAGAAAGAAACTTCTTTCCCTGGAAGGCAAGATAGAATGGATAGGAAGCCTCAGTGAAATGCGGAAGGGAAGGGGATGATCGTTGTTGATACCAGCATCTGGATTGATTTTTTGAGGGGAGAAAACTCCGCAGAACAAAGGAAACTTCACAGTCTCATTAATGATGAAGAGGATATCGCGATTGTCGAGATCATTTTCACAGAAATTCTACAAGGTATTAAGGAAGACAAAGATTTTCAAACGATGAAGGGCTTTCTTTTGGATTTTCCAATCTACAAACCAAAGTCGATTGAGACCTACCTTCAGGCCGCACAAATTTATCGCGATTGCAGGAAAAAAGGGAAAACTATCAGAAAAACGGTTGACTGCATTATTGCCGCGATCTGTATGGAGAACAGACTGACCCTTTTTCACAAAGACAGCGATTTCGACAATATTAAAGCTTGTACAGGACTTCAAGTGATGAGGGTGTAAGATAAAAAGGACGGGCTTTGACAGTTTGACAATGAATGTATATTTATAAAAGCCTGTTGCTGTTGTGTTGATGACTCTGTTGATAATAAAAAGCGGCAAATCGTGTTTTGACTCACCTTTAAGTTTAGAAAAATGAGGGTGACCCAATAACTGGCCAAAAGCGCCGGTTTGCTTTTGCCTGCTGTTCAGGATGTTAAACCGAGGAGAAAAATGTTTTACATCATCGTAAATCTCCAACAAGGAGAGAGGGAGTGGCTTGAGTGGCGCAGTCAAGGAATAGGGGCATCGGATGCCCCGACGATCATGGGGGAGAACCCCTGGAAGACCCCGGCAGATTTGTTGAAAGAGAAATGTGGCGGGAAAACAACCGTTTCAAACGCCGCAATGGCGAGAGGCACCGCGCTTGAGCCGGAGGCAAGAAAACGGTATGAAGCCACAGCGGGTATCCGTGTTGTTCCGGCTTGCCTGCAAAGCGTAAAATATGAATGGTTGCGCGCCAGTGTAGACGGATTGGCAATGAACGGAAGCTCTGTCGTTGAAATCAAATGCGGAGAGAGTGTTTATCGCAAGGCGTCAGCCTCTCGGGCCGTCCCTGATTATTATTATGGTCAATTGCAACACATTCTAGCTATTACCAATCTTCAAAACATCGATTTCTACTGTTATCTGCCAGAGCGGCCGGAAGTTCATCTCCGCATAGCACGAGACGATCGTTATATTGAAAATCTCATTGAGACCGAGCGATTGTTCTGGGAGCAGATACTACAGAATAGAAAATAACGGGATAATTGAAACCAGGTTTTAAACAACCTGTTTTTCAGCTTATCAGATAATGAATTTTTTTAAATATCGCGGAGCTTTCATGAAAAAATTGTTTTTTGTCCTGCTTGCCCTCTCCCTTTTCTCCGGCGAAGGATGGGCGGCTTCTCTTGATGAAGAATATAAGCTGAAGCAGTTGTGTGAAAATGACGCTCAAGAAATATTCGGTAGAGAAACCAGAAGAATGAAGCTGGATCATTATAAATTAAGTTATATCAGTCATTACAACAAAAGTTTAAAAACCTGTTTCATGATTATCCAGATATCCACCGATCTTAATCTTCTGGATTTGCCGGTAATCGAGACCCTTTCCTATGATTTTTTTGATGTTGAAGAGAATGCAAAAGTCGGATCCTTCTTTATGCAACTGGATCGAAAGAGTGGAAAAAAGACCTTATTCTTTTGTCATTTTTCGGGACAGGAATGTCATTCTCTTCCGGAATGGCAAAAGCTCATTAAACTCTACATGGAAGAATGATAGAAATAGACACAGGGACTGCCTCCCATATTGCAAATTTCTTTGATCATAGGCCATGCCTTTGAAAAACCAATCCGTTGATATTCAAAAGATAGAAAAAGAATGGAGGTCCCGTGGATTTCAAGGAGGCCTCTGGATGGATCCTCCGGGCCAGGTCTGGAAAGACTTTATTCATAACGTCGATGAACTGGTGATGGTCATCGATGGGGAGGTGGAAATTGAAATGGAAGGATCTGCTTGTTTCCTCCAAATAGGTGAAGAGATATTCATCCCTGCCAATACTTATCATACCGTCCGGAACATAGGAAAAGAAAAATCCCGATGGCTTTATGCCTATAAACTGAAGTAACTGCCCTTTCCCCCAACTTTACAAAATCCCGCCCTCTGCTATCTTTATGGTATGGCCGTCAAGAAAACCTACACCATTCGAGAGGCTGCGAAAAAGCTCGGAATCACTCCTGAGTCTGTTCTCAAGGCGATTCAAAAAGGACGCCTGAAGGCTCGGAAGAAAATTGTTAAAATTCCCCAAGAAATTTGGGTGATCGAAGTTTCGTCCATCGAAGCTTACGTCGTCTCAAAATCCCATCAGTCACGTGGTTTAAAAAGACATTGACAGGTTAGCGTCTGCTATCCTATATTCACACAAAGCGTTCGACTCCCGAAGCCATAAAAACAATTTCGCGATGTGATGATTTAGACGACGAGCCTGTGACTAATGCTATGCCCGATCAACGATTTAATGTTCTTCCAGAGGAGCAGTTTAAATATCTTTTGGAGCATGAGTGTAAACGTGCTCAGAGATATCAATATTTTTTCTCACTTTTGATGATAAAGTTAGATCATCTGGATTCACAGTCTCCTTCTTTAACCGAAATTCCGAGGCTGATTAAATGTGTGATTCGAGATTGCGACACAATAGGCGCCATTCAATACAATAAGCTTGCGGTACTGTTAGGTTTTGCAGATAACCCAAACTCAACAGCCAGAAGAATTGTAAATAAAATTCAAAATGAGTTCCCCCGTATAAACATTAAAGTTGGAGAGGTTTGTTTCCCTGTCGACGCCACCACAGCACAGGATCTTTTTCGTCAAAGTCTGGACCGCATATTTTGAAAAGTTGAAACTTACTTTGACCAGGAATGGTGTAAGCGGAGTCGCGTCTTGATATTTGACTTTGTGATAAGACTTTTTTTTAGATGGAGCCTGGATTAACCGGGATCGCCTTCTACCGAAATCTCCCCGCGAAGATATTCAACCGTTTTACCCGAAATCATCACCCGATCGCCCTGCATCTCACAGACCAGCTCACCTCCGCGCGTTGATACCTGCCTGGCGAGGAGCTTCTGCTTCCCTAAACGGTTGGACCAGTAGGGAATAAGGGTACAGTGAGCTGAACCGGTTACCGGGTCTTCCGGAACACCGGCTCGCGGACCGAAAAAACGGGAAACGAAGTCTACGGAATCACCCGGTGCCGAAACGATGACCCCAAATGCATCAAGCACCGCGACTTTGTCGAACTTTGGGCGGATTGAGCGGACTTCCTTCTCGGATTCAAATATGGCGAGGATGTCTCGCGCCAGAAACGCCTCACGAGGTTTTGCTCCGAGAGCTTCGATCAATGCCGGAGAGACTTCGATCTGTTTTCCGGGGCGGGACGGAAAGTCCATACTCAGGAGTTTCCCGTCGCGGTTTACGCTTAATTCTCCGCCGGGAGACGAAAAGATTATCCGGAGCTTTGAGGGAAAATAGTCGGTAAGCAGAACATGAGCGGCGGCAAGGGTGGCATGACCGCATAGATCGACCTCAACAGTCGGTGTAAACCACCGGATGGGGCAGGTATCGGGGAGGGGAATCACAAAGGCGGTCTCTGCCAGGTTGTTCTCGGCGGCTATCGCCAGCATGATTTTAACGGGGAGCCATGATTTGAGCACAACGACAGCGGCAGGGTTCCCGCCGAAGAGGCGGTTGGTAAATGCATCAATCTGATAGAGGGGAAGTTTCATCTCGGTTGTCGAAGTTAACGATACCTCTATTCATTTAATCGATGGGCTGTCGCGGGATCGAACCGCGGACCCGCTGATTAAGAGTCAGCTGCTCTACCAACTGAGCTAACAGCCCGAAAATACATGATCGGTTTCTCTTGAGGAGAGAGGTTTTTTATCATGTTTGCTGATAAAGAGTCAAGGGATCATTTTCTATTGTTCACCGCCAGTTTTTATGCAGCGGAGCAAGGAAAGGGATTCTGTCGTCGATCCAAAGTCGGACTATCGGAGAATTTCTATCCAGCGTTGTTTCCGTGGCCGTTTCCGCTCATGAACCGCGGAATCCGGCAGTATTAGCCTTTCCTCGCTCTTTTTCCGTCTAAAATGGAATAACTGGGCGTGGGCGAGGTCATTTTTTTGTATACGTACGGGGGGCGCTCCGCTAAAATAGGGAAGTGTTCCTATGTTTAATGAATGCACCGAAGTCGGAGAATGACAATGTGGAAACTGGTTGAGGCCGCAGACGGTTATTTAACGCCGAAAGATATTTTGTTTATTTACACCATGCTGGCCGATAAAGTAAAAGACGCCAATGACCGGAACCATCCGGAAGAGGCGGAATACGAACTTGAGATATGGTTAAAACTCCAACCGGCGGTTTTACAGGCCACCGGCTTTGATATTTCGTTACCCCCCAATAATTAAAAGATGAAAATATGAATCGTGAAAAACCAGCGGAAAAGCCTCTCATCGCGACATTGACCGATGGGGCTGTTGAAAAAGTTCGTGAAGCCCTTCAAGGGGGGAATTACGAAGGGATCCAAATGACCGTAAGCCGGCGCGGAGGGGATTTTGTTTATAAGTTTGATTATGTTGAAAAAGGAAAAGCAGACCCACGTGATTTTAATTTACCCTGCGGTGATTATCGGTTTTTTATCGATTGGCAGTCCGAAGATCTGATTAAAGGTTCTGTCATTGATTATGTTCATGCCGGTTTTACCCAGGCCTGGGTGATTGATAATCCCAATCCTGCCTGGGACAGTGAAATGGCCCGTGAAGTTGCCCGAATTCTGGATGAGGTGATTAATCCGGGGGTAGGGGAACATGGCGGACATATCAGTCTGGTCAACCTTAAAGACAACATGGTTTATGTTGAAATGTCCGGAGGATGCCAGGGGTGCGGGATGGCCGCCAAAACCTTAAAACATGGGGTCATGAAGATTCTCACTGAAAAATTTCCGCAAATTACCGATTTAATCGACATCACCGATCATTCTGCCGGCACCAATCCATTTTTCAACAATGAAAAGGGGAGTATTCCCACGTTTAAATCCTAAGACGTCGCTAATATAAGGCCAAGGCAGGGTGACTCCCTCGCGGGTCAAAGCGTCGACCGTTATTGCCTCGTATATCCTTCTTACTTTGGCCTAAAACGTTCATGAAACACGTTTCAGGCAGGTGGTTTGCCTCCTGACGCGCGTGGTTCTATCGCACGACCCACTCCTCCACCCCCCCTGCCATGGCCTTGGCCACCGTTTATTCAATTGTCGACAATATACCTTAAGATTTCTTGACTTTGGCGGGAATGTTTTGTAGAATCAAACGAACCTTTAAACCTAGTCCTGTGAGACTAGAAAGGATTTAGACGTGCCGCCTGATTCTTTTTTCTCCACCCAAAATTTAAACAGTCATCGACTTACGAAAAGCCTTCTTTTTTAACAGAAAGAAGGCTTTTTTTTGCCCTATGAGTAAACTTCACGAAAAACTGATTCTGGATAAGATCGGCATGGCAAGGTCTCTTAGCCGTATTGCCCACGAAATCATTGAGAAGAATAAAGGAACGTCTGATCTGATTCTTGTGGGAATTCGCACAGGGGGGATCCATTTGGCCAACCGTTTGCGAAAAAAGATCTTTGAAGTGGAAAAGGTTGAACTCCCAATCGGGGTTTTGGATATCACCCTTTACCGGGATGATTTAATGACAAAAAAAGAACATCCTGTTTTGAAGACGACAGAGATTCCGTATGACATTACAAAAAAGAGGGTTATCCTGGTCGACGACGTGTTGTTTACCGGAAGAACGATTCGGGCGGCGCTGGACAGCCTGATGGATCTCGGGCGTCCGCAGGCCATCGAGCTTGCCGTTCTGATTGACCGCGGGCATCGGGAATTACCGGTTCGGGCAGATTTTGTTGGAAAGAATCTTCCGACAGGCAAGGAAGAAAAAGTTAAAGTATTACTTGAAGAAGAGGGGGAGGAAGATCGTGTTGTGATCTTGCACTCCCGCCGGGAATAGAAAGCATCATTTAAGTAAATGTCTATTAAAAGAAAAGACCTTCTTGCTCTCAAAGACCTTCAAAAAGAAGAGATCGAATTAATTCTCGATACGGCGGTCTCTTTTAAAGAAGTGGCCACCCGGGATATTAAAAAGGTCCCAACCCTTCGGGGAAAAACGCTGATTAATTTATTTTACGAGCCGAGCACGCGTACACGCACCTCCTTTGAACTGGCCGCAAAACGGTTAAGCGCCGATGTCATCAATATCAGCCATTCAAACAGCAGCGCGGTGAAAGGGGAGAGCCTTCTTGATACCGCGAAAAATTTAGAAGCGATGAATGCCGATATGATCGTGATACGGCATCCCAGTTCCGGAGCTCCTGATATTCTGGCAAAGCATCTTAAAAGCTCGATTATCAACGCCGGGGACGGGGCTCATGAACACCCCACCCAGGGATTGCTGGACCTCTACACGATCCGGGAAAAGTTGGGTAGACTCGAAGGGGTAAAGGTCGCGATTGTCGGGGATATTACCCATAGCCGGGTGGCAAGATCTGATATTGCCGGTTTAACCAAGATGGGGGCTGAGGTAAGGCTTGTCGGACCTCCGACCATGATTCCTAAAGAGATTGAAGCCAGCGGGGTAACCGTTTATTACGATTTAAAGCAAGGGATCGAAGACGTTGATGTGGTTTTAATGCTGAGGCTCCAGCTCGAACGGCAGGGGAAAGGGCTTTTTCCAACCATTCGCGAATATAGCGAACTTTATGGTTTAAACAGGGAAAAGTTAAAATTCGCTAAAAGCGGGGTTCTGGTGATGCATCCGGGGCCGGTGAACCGGGGCGTGGAGATTATGCCGGACATCGCCGATGGCGTTTCCTCAGTCATTTTAGAGCAGGTGACAAACGGAATCGCCGTTCGAATGGCGGTGTTGTTTTTATTGTCAGGCCCGGCTTAAGCGATATTTTAAACAGGAGTCATAAGGTATGGGATTGGTTATTCAGGGGGGACGTCTAATCGACCCGAAAAACAAAATCGATCAGGTGATGAATCTGGTCATAGAGGGGGACCGGGTCGCACAGGTCTCGTCAAAACCGGTTGATCTCAAAGGCAGAGAGGTCATTGATGCCAAAGGGATGATCATCTCTCCCGGCTTTATCGACCTTCACGTCCACCTGAGAGACCCCGGACAGGAGTATAAAGAAGATATCCGCTCCGGCACGGAATCCGCCGCCGCCGGTGGTTTTACCTCTGTGTGCTGTATGCCGAACACCCGCCCGGTGAATGACAATGAAACCGTGACACAATATATTCTCGAGAAGGCTAAGCGAGAGGGCTTTGTCCATGTTTTACCGGTGGGCGCCATCACCAAAGGGTCGCAGGGACAAGAATTGGCTGAAATCGGTAAATTAAAGGAAGCGGGTTGCGTCGCGCTTTCGGACGACGGCTGGCCGGTGATGAACAGCGAAATGATGCGGAGAGCGTTGGAGTATGCCAAATCGTTTGATCTGGTCGTGATGCCCCATTGTGAGGACAAGCACCTCTCAGAGGGCGGCGTCATGAATGAGGGCCGCAGTTCCACCGAAATGGGTCTTCGGGGAATTCCCTGCCAGGCTGAAGAAATTATGATTGCCCGGGATATTCTCCTGGCTGATTTAACCAAAAGCCGGGTTCATTTTGCCCATATCAGCAGTGAAGGAGGCGTTCGTCTGATCCGGGAAGCAAAAGCCCGGGGAATTCCAGTTACCGCCGAAACCTGCCCTCATTATTTCAGCTTGACCGATGAAGCAACAATCGGCTATAACACCAATGCAAAAATGAACCCTCCGTTGCGGGGGTTAAAAGATCGTGAAGCGGTTAAAAGCGGTTTAAGAGACGGTACGATTGACGCCATTTCAACAGACCATGCCCCTCACAGTCCGGAAGAAAAAGAGCAGGAGTTTGATAAGGCTCCTTTTGGAATTATTGGTTTAGAAACGGTTCTTCCCCTTTCGCTCGCTCTGGAACGGGAAGGGGTTATTTCACTCCAGCAGATGATCGGTTTATTAACGTATCAACCGGCGAACATTTTAAAAATTAAAAAGGGTTCTCTCGAAGAGGGGGCGTTTGCTGATATCACCCTTTTTGATCCTTTGGCCGAGTGGGTTCTGGATTCAGGTCAATTGAAATCAAAAAGCAGGAATACGCCGTTTAATGGTTGGAAAATGAATGGACAGGTCAGGTATACAATCGTCAGCGGGAAAGTCGTCTACCGATCTTGAAAATGAGTGAACATGAAGGCTAAAAAAGCGGTTCTGATTTTAGAAGATGGAAAACTTTTCGAAGGGTTCTCGTTTGGCGCCGAGGGCGAGACCTCCGGAGAAGTCGTGTTCAATACGAGCATGACCGGGTACCAGGAAATCATTACCGATCCGTCTTACCAGGGACAGCTTGTAACCATGACCTATCCGCATATTGGAAATTACGGGATTAACGACTCTGATCATGAATCAAGAAAACCTTTTTTGGAGGGACTGATTGTTAAAGAAGTCTGTTTTACCCCTCAGAACTATTATTTAAGTAAAACTTTAACTTCTTATTTAAAAGAGAATAATATCATTGGAATTTATGGGATTGAGACAAGGACTTTAACCCGCCATTTACGAAATGAGGGATTGAAACTCGGAATCATTTCCACCCTGAATTTTGATCCTGATCTTTTGTTGTCCAGGCTCAAGGAAAACAGAGGGGTGATAGGACAAGATCTGGCTAAAGAGGTGACCTGTTCAAATATCCATACCTGGATCCACAGTCGGGAAAAACCGGAAAATCAAAAACTTAAAGTTTTAGTTTATGATTTTGGCGTGAAAGAAAATATTTTAAGAATGCTTTCTGACAAAGGGTGTGAAGTGGTGGTTCTTCCGGCGGACACCTCCTGTTCGAAAGTATTGGACCTGGCGCCTGACGGGGTTCTCTTATCGAATGGTCCGGGTGATCCGGAGGCGGTCTCTTATGCCATTAAAAACGTGGAAAAGCTTGTGGGTAAGCTCCCTATTTTTGGCATCTGCCTGGGTCACCAGATTTTAGGTCTTGCCATGGGAGGAAAAACCTACAAGTTAAAGTTCGGTCATCATGGGGGGAATCAGCCCGTAATGGATTTAACCACGAAAAAAGTTGAAATAACGGCGCAAAATCATGGTTTTGCCGTAGATATCGATTCCATCTCGTCTGAAATGGAACTCACCCATATTAATCTGAATGACCAAACCGTTGAGGGAATGAGGCATCGGTCTTTACCGGTATTTTCGGTGCAGTACCATCCCGAGGCGTCACCGGGTCCCCATGACGCCGGTTATTTGTTCGACCGGTTTATCCAACTCATGGAAAAGAATCCGCCTAACGTATAGATGCCAAAACGAACAGATATTAAGAAAATTTTAATTATCGGCTCCGGCCCGATTGTCATTGGACAGGGGTGTGAGTTTGATTATTCGGGAACCCAGGCCTGCAAGGTTTTAAGGGAGGAGGGGTTTAAGGTCGTTCTGATCAACAGCAACCCCGCGACGATCATGACCGACCCCGATCTGGCCGATGCCACCTACATTGAACCGATTCTTCCGGAGTATGTGGAGAAAATCATCGAAATTGAGCGTCCCGATGCGCTCTTGCCGACGATGGGAGGACAAACGGCGCTGAATACCGCGGTCCAACTTGTAGAAAACGGCGTGCTGGAAAAATATCATGTTCGTCTCATCGGAGCCAATTACAATTCCATCAAAAAGGCGGAAAACCGCCAGCTCTTTAAAAAAGCCATGGAAAAGGCCGGCATCGAAACTCCGAAAAGCGGTTATGCCCGGAGTAAGGAAGAAGCCCTGGGCGTGATCGAGGAAATCGGCTTTCCCGCGATTATCAGAGCCTCTTTTACACTCGGAGGGGCTGGTGGAAGCATTGCCTATAACCGTGAGGAGTTTGAAGAGCTGGTTGAATTGGGTCTTGCGGCCAGTCCGTCTCATGAGGTCCTGATTGAACAATCGGTTATCGGCTGGAAAGAGTTTGAACTCGAACTGATGCGGGACAAAGCGGACAATGTCGCCATCATCTGTTCGATTGAGAATATCGATCCGATGGGGGTGCATACGGGCGACAGCATCACGGTTGCGCCGATTCAAACGTTAAGCGATAAAGAATATCAGCGAATGAGGGATGCCGCCATCCGGGTGATTCGTGAAATCGGTGTTGAAACCGGCGGATCCAATATCCAATTTTCGTTGAACCCGAAAGATGGCAAGATGTTTGTCATCGAAATGAACCCGAGGGTTTCAAGAAGCTCGGCTCTTTCCTCAAAGGCCACCGGGTACCCCATTGCCAAAATCGCCGCGAAATTAGCGGTCGGCTACACGCTGGACGAAATTCCAAACGATATTACGCGAACAACGCCGGCTTCCTTTGAACCCACGCTCGATTATGTCGTGGTGAAGATCCCGCGATTTGACTTTGAAAAATTTCCTCAGGCTGATCAAACCTTAACCCCGCAGATGAAGTCGGTCGGAGAGGTGATGGCCATCGGAAGAACGTTTAAGGAAAGCCTTCAAAAAGCGATTACTTCTCTCGAAATCGATCGGATGGGTCTTGACCTGAAGAAGGGAACCTCATTGCCGGAAGGACGGGAAAAAGAGGCGATTAAAGAAAAACTCCTGGTTCCCAATCCGGAAAGGATATTTTATATCGCCGAAGGGTTCCGGCAGGGTTTTTCTTTGGAAGAAATCGCCCATGATACGCACATTGACCCATGGTTTCTTTACCAGATTAAGGAAATTGTTTTGTTTGAAGAGGAAATGATTCAGAATAAATCTAACGGCCGAACCCGTGAATGGCTGGAAAAAGCCAAAAGGTTTGGTTTTTCCGACCAAAAAATAGGGGAGATGATCGGATGTCCGGAAAGTGAAGTCTATCAATCGCGAAAGGCGCAGGGCGTTGTTCCTGTGTTTAAACGGGTAGATACCTGCGCGGCTGAATTTGAAGCCTATACCCCTTACCTCTATTCTACCTATGAAAAAGAGTGCGAAGCCTCTCCGACGGCCAAAAAAAAGGTGATGATCCTTGGCGGCGGGCCGAACCGGATTGGCCAGGGGATTGAATTTGATTATTGTTGCGTTCATGGCGTGATGGGTCTGAAGGAAGAGGGATACGAAACCATTATGGTTAATTGCAACCCTGAAACGGTCAGCACCGATTATGATACCGCCGACCGGCTTTATTTCGAGCCCCTGACCCTGGAAAATGTGCTGAGAATCATTGAGACTGAAAAACCGGAAGGGGTGGTTGTTCAATTCGGAGGACAGACGCCTCTTAAACTCGCATTGCCTTTAGAAGAACGGGGAATAAGGATTCTGGGAACCTCTCCCGATTCCATTGATTTAGCCGAAGACCGCGAGCGGTTTAAAAAGTTAGTCGAAGATTTACAGTTGGCCCAGCCTCAAAGCGGTTCGGCGCGTTCCTTTGAAGGCGCTAAAAAGATCGCTGAAACCATCGGCTATCCGGTCATGGTCCGCCCTTCGTATGTTTTGGGCGGAAAATCCATGATGATTGTGTATGACTCGACAAGCCTGGAACAGTACATGAAAAACGCCGTTTCCGCGTCGCGGTCCCATCCCGTCTTGATTGATAAATATCTGGAGGACGCCATTGAGATCGATGTCGATGCGATTTCCGACGGAGATGAGGTGGTCGTCGGCGGGATTATGGAGCATATTGAAGAAGCGGGGATTCATTCCGGGGACAGCGCCTGTTCTCTCCCCCCTTTTTCTCTCGCAGAGGTTCTGATTAAAGAGATCAAAAGACAAACCATTATCCTTGCGAAAGCCTTGAAAGTCGTGGGTTTGATCAATATTCAATTTGCCGTTAAGAATGGGGAGGTATTCATTCTTGAGGTGAATCCAAGAGCCTCCCGGACAGTCCCCTTTGTCAGTAAAACAATTGGTTTGCCTTTAGCCAAATTAGCCATTAAACTTATGGTAGGGAGAAAATTAAAAGAGTTTGGTCTGTCTGATACGCCGGTTTTTCATCACGTAGCCGTTAAAGAAGCGGTTTTTCCATTTAATAAATTTCCGGGGGTTGATCCGATTCTCGGGCCGGAAATGAAATCGACCGGTGAAGTGATGGGAATTGATGTCGATTTCGGAAAGGCTTTTGCAAAATCCCAATCGGCGGCGGGAAGCCCTTTACCATTAAGCGGCACGGTTTTTTTAAGTGTGAAGGACAAGCCATTGCTTCTCCCGATCGCCCGGGATTTGTTTGAGCTGGGTTTTAAGCTCATCGGGACCCGCGGTACCGTAGAATATCTATCCCGTCACCAGGTTAAAATCGGGTTGGTCAATAAAATCGTCGAAGGACGTCCTCATGTTGTCGATCATATGAAAAATATGGAAATTCAATTGTCAATTAATACCGTTGGGGATAAAATATCTCAAACCGATTCTTATCCCATCCGCCAAACGACGCTTCAGCAAAAAATTCCCTATTTTACCACTATGGCCGGTGCAAGGGCGGCGGTTCGGGGTATAAGCTCCCTGTTGAAGGATCAGGTTTCTGTTCAGTCACTCCAGCAGTATCATCAAAAAAAATAAAAATCTTGTATAATATATTTTTTAAGGAGGAAGTCATTTGAAAGAACCGATGACACGAAAAGGCTATGAGAAACTACAGAAAGAGCTTGAAAGGCTCAAACGGGTAGAGCGGCCTAAAAACATAGCTGATATTGCCGAAGCCCGGGCGCATGGCGACCTTTCTGAAAACGCAGAGTATTCAGCCGCAAAAGAACACCAATCTTTTTTAGAGGGAAAAATACGGGAGATCGAAACAAAATTAGTCGATTCTCAGGTCATTGAAACGGCCAATCTCTCAACCGAGAAAGTTGTTTTCGGAGCTACGGTGGTTCTCATTGACGTGGAAACGGAAGAAGAAAGAAAATACACCCTGGTCGGGATGGATGAAGCTGATTTAAAAGAGAATAAAATTTCAATTCATTCTCCCGTGGCAAAAGCCCTGATTGGACAAAAAGTCAGTGTTACGGTTAAAATAAAAGCGCCGGCAAGAACGATAGAATACCAAATTTCTAAAATATTTTTTGAGGAAACTTAAACGTTAGGATGTTGAAAAGCCCGTTCAATGTCTTTGCGAGGAACGATTTCAGTGGTTGCGAGGCGAAGCCAAAGCAAACTCGGAGACGAGATTCCTCGCTTTGCTCGGAACAGGCTCCGCAATTCAGAACTTATTGATTTTATTGAAGGGGAGATTGCTTCGCTTCGCTCGCAATGACGGTAAAAAGAGTTTTTCAACATCCTGTTAGGCTTTGCCCGTGTGTGTGAAAACAAGGGATTGGGGGGTAGATGAAACCTGTTATTACGCTGACCACCGATTTTGGGAACAAAGACTACTTTGTCGGGAGCGTCAAAGGGGTAATTTTACAAATTAATCCCGATATCAAAATTGTTGATATCACGCATGAAATTCCCCCTTTTTCTATTCAAGACGGCGCCTTCGTCATTTATTCTTCCTTTCGTTTTTTTCCGAAAGGGAGTATTCATCTGGTTGTGGTAGACCCCGGTGTAGGCAGTGAACGGAAATCAATATTAGTGGTAAGTCGATCAGGATTTTTCCTCGGCCCGGATAACGGTCTTTTCAGTTACATTTATGAAGAAGACGACCCCTGCCAGGTGTATGAAATTACCGAAAAGAAGTTCTTCTTACCGTCCATCGGACAGACCTTTCACGGGAGGGATGTTTTTGCCCCGGTGGCCGCCTGGCTATCTACTGAAATGGAGAGCTCCTCTTTCGGAAAACTCATTGAAAATCCTATCAAATTTCGCATTCCGAAACCGGTAACCGAAAAAAATAAAATCACCGGACAAATCATTTACATTGACCGTTACGGGAACCTGATTACCAATATTAAAGTTGCGAACCTTTCTGAAATCGATTTAACAAAATGCAGATTAATGATTGGAGCTTACAGCCTTGCCGGAGGAAAAAAATTTTACGGTGAAGCCGGGGATAAAGAACCTTCTTTTACGATCAATAGTTCAGGACATTTAGAAATCTTCCAAAATAAATCAAATGCCGCAGACTTTTTACATGCTTCTCTTCAAGATTCCGTTCAACTGATCCAGCCTTAACGGGTTCCGCTCACTGTTTTGTTTTGACTCCGCTGATTTAAAGTTGTTAAAATAGCTCTCAAAATTAAATCTAAAATAATGTTTTTAATGACAAAACGAAAGAGAGAGATTTGAAAAAGTTATTTATTAAATCGTTTGGCTGTCAGATGAATGACCACGACGCTGAACAAATGGTCGGGTTGCTTCAAAAAGAGGGTTTTTCGTTGACTGACCGGCAGGAAGAGGCCGATATGATTATCATGAATACCTGCAGTATTCGTGATAAGGCCGAGCAAAAAGCCTATAGCGAATTTGGAAAACTTGATACCCTGAAAAAGAAAAACCCGGAATTAATCATCGGATTTGCGGGATGTGTGGCTCAACAAGAGGGAAGCAAGATCCTCCAGCGGATTTCAAATGTGGATTTTGTCATGGGACCGAGGAATATCAGCGACCTTCCGGTCATTCTTGAAAAAATGGAGCAAAATGAGCGGGTGGTTCATACTCGCGATGAAGACCCGATTGCCCCAAGCCGCCCTTCCTATCGAAAAGATAATTTGAAAGCCTGGGTCACCATTATGGAAGGGTGTGATTATGGATGCACCTACTGCGTGGTCCCCACAACCCGAGGGGCCGAAAGGAGCCGGCCCAGCAGAGAAATTTTTCATGAAGTCGAGCGATTAGCCGGCGAAGGGTTTAAGGAAATTACCCTCCTCGGACAAACCGTAAACTCTTACGGAAGGAATCTTCCGGAAATAATTGATTTTTCTGATCTTTTAGCTATTCTACAGCGTGTGGATGGGATTGAACGAATCCGGTTTATGACCTCTCATCCCAACGATTTGACCCGGAAGCTGGTGGAAACGATAGGACGTTACCCTAAAATTTGTAAACATATTCATTTGCCGATTCAATCCGGATCGAACAGGATTCTCCAATCCATGAAACGAGGATATACCTATCCCGAATATCTTGAAAAAGTCTCCTTGTTGCGGTCTGTCATGCCGGAAATCAGCATTACTTCGGATATTATTACCGGTTTTCCGGGAGAAACGGAAACGGAGTTTCAGGAAACGCTTGATATGTTAAGAGAAGTTCAATTTGACGCCCTTTTTGCTTTTAAATACTCCAACCGGCCGAACACGATTGCTCCTTTAATGGACGGTCAGGTTTCGGAAGATGTTAAATCGAAACGTCTGGCTGAAATTCTCGAAATTCAGCAGGAAATTTCCCGCAATAAGAATCAAAAATTGCTTGGAGTCGTGAAAGAGGTACTTGTCGAAGGGGTCAGCAAGAATAACCCGGAAAGATGGGCGGGGAGAACCGATTGCAACCGGATGGTCCATTTTAACACACCGAGAGATTTAAAGGGGATGATCGTTCCCCTTCGGATTACAGAAGCAAGAATTTCCTCGGTAGACGGCGAACTTGTATGAAAATTGCTTTTGCGACCCTGGGGTGTAAGGTCAACCAGTTTGATACCGCCGTCATGTCTCAGGAAGTGGCCGGAGAAAACCACCAGGTGGTTTCTTATGGCCAGAAAGCGGACCTCTACGTCATCAACACCTGTACGGTTACAGAAAATGCCGATTTGGAATCCCGCGAATGGGTTAAAAGGGCCCGTCTGACCAACCCACAGGCAAAAATCATCGTAACCGGGTGTTATGCCCAGACCAACCCGGCCGAGGTTCAAAAAATACCCGGAATCAACCTGATCTTAGGAAATGAAGAGAAAAAAAAGATCTCGTCTTATTTGCCGATTTTAAACTCTTTGTTACTGACCGGAGAGCAAACTGAGCAGATCAGTTGTGTCGGGGAGATTTCCAAGGAAAAACTTTTCAAACAGCCCCTTATTGAATTTTTCTTAGATAAAACCAGAGCATTTCTAAAAGTTCAGGACGGGTGTAATGCCTGGTGTTCTTTTTGCATCATCCCTCAAGCCAGGGGCAAAAGCAGGAGCTTTACACCGGATGAGATCGTCGAACAAATTCTGCGGTTTGAAGAAAAGGGGTACCGGGAAGTCGTTTTTACCGGGATTAATTTAGGGGCCTACGGCCTCGATTTTTCTCCGAAATCCTCTTTATTGGAGTTATTTCGTTTTGTAGAACGGAAAACGTCGCATATTCGTTTCAGGTTCAGCTCCATTGAACCTGATTACTTTAGCGATGAATTAGTGGACGTCTTTACGGCCTCAAAACGGGTTTGCCGCCATTTTCATATTCCGTTGCAAAGCGGCGATCGGGGAATTTTACAGAAAATGAACCGAAAATATACTCCGCAGGATTACCGGAAAACCGTTGAAAAAATCCATGATCAGATGCCTGACGCGGGGATCGGACTGGATGTGATGGTCGGGTTTCCCGGGGAAGGTTTAAAAGAGTTTGATGCCACGTATCAATTGATTTCGGATCTGCCCGTCTCTTATCTGCATGTTTTCCCTTATTCCTCGAGAGAGAAGACCGCCGCAAGCCTTTTTCCCGGCCAGGTTTCACCCGAAGAGAAAAAAGAAAGGTCCTGCCGCCTTCGTCAATTAAGTCAAACTAAAGGGGAGAATTTTAAGAGGAGATTCATCGGAAAAAGCGTAAAGCTTTTAGTTGAAGAGAGCAGGGAACACGATCCCCCGGGAACAAAACGGGGTTTATCCGATAATTATCTTAAAATTCTTATTGAAAAGGCTCCGCATTTAAAACCCAACCAATATATTACCGTTATCCCTCATACTCTGCAAAGAGACAAATTAATCGCCAACTTATTTTAAAAATAACGGATTTTAATATCTCGAATGGTCTCTTTTTTTAACGTGAATTCAGGCAAAAATAACGGCAAAAAACTGCACTAGTTTTAGGCAAAGAGGTTGAATCGCTCTCCCGCAGGCAGTTTCGCCTTAATTCACAATTCAAATCACAAGTTATCCATAGCCCTTTGTGGACACCCTGATCAGAACGGGCCTTACAAAATCGTGGGATTTCATTTAATAAGAATTTTTTTAGATTTCTCTCTGTTGAAGCAAATGTTTAAGGTCAGCGAGGCCTTTTTCATTTCCAATGCAAATCAGAAAATCCCCCCCTTCCAAAACCGTATTCCCATGAGCCAATTCCATCCGGTTTTCTTTTTTGACCATTAAAACGAGAATGTTTTGTCTAAGAGGAAGCTCTTTGATTTTTTTTTGCGCATATTTGGTATTTTCCGGAACAGGGATTTGAAGAAGGCCCCAGCCTGTTCGGTTGAATTGGTCTGTACATTCGGAGAGCGCCTCCTTTAAGGCCTTGCGTTGAATGACGGATAATTCTTGAAGGGCCTGAGAGTATTTATCCTTTAAACTTTGGATGACCTCCAGTTCCTGTTGAAACAGGGAAGTGTTTAGGTTTTGAAGGTTTGGATTTCTTTGATAATATTCCAGAGCTTTCCGCCCTAATTTGGTAAATCCACGATCCAATTCCCTTTCAATTAGATTTCCGGTCAGGGAGATTTTAACTTCCCTCATCCGATAATCCAGTTTATCAGCCAACGAAAAAATAAGTTCTTTAAAACCCGCGAACCATGAAGGAAATTCAATTTTAAGAAAGTTCAACATATTGAAATAGTTAAAATATAGTTAAAATAATGGACAAAAAATTAAACTCTTTAACGTCTGATAAGGTATATTATGTTAAATATTATGTCGTTATCGGATAAAAAAGCTTTTACATTCCAAAATTATATTTTATTTAGAAAGGATTCACAACTTTAAAATAATTCAACTTCTTTTATCTAAACAAAAACCTGTTCAAATTTGTTCATTTTTTAAAATTCAAGTATAGGACTAAAGATAAGTTTGTAAAAAAATATCATTATTTTTCATTTAAAATCAATAACTTATCATTTAAAAAATGCTTTTTTTAGTTGGTCTAACAATTGCATTTATACGAAAAAAAGCCTTAAAAACATGGAGATCCCAATGAAGAGTAAATTTGATACGAATGTCCTCGTAGTTGATGATGAAATGGGGCCAAGAGAATCGTTGAAAATGATCCTGAAACCGTATTACAACGTTTTTACCGCGGAAAATGCTCAAAAAGCTTTGGAAATTCTTAATGAAACGCCAATTGATTTGGCCACCCTTGATTTTAAAATGCCAGGAATGACCGGGACAGAATTACTAAAAGAGATTAGAAAGTCCAATGAAGAAATTTCGATCATTATGATCACCGGGTTTGGAACGATGAAAAGCGCTGTCGAAGGAATTCGATACGGCGCTTCAGATTATCTCGTAAAACCCTTTGAAATAATGGAAATTATTGAAATTGTTAAAAAAAATCTGGATAAAAAGAAATCAAAAAGTCAGGTAAATAAATTTGTCAATGAGATGGCCCAGGTGATGGGGGTTCCTGTTCCAAGAAATGATTTTTCAAAATTTAGTTCGATGAGAGCCTATATTTTAAAGAAAATGGAGATTTGTTTTTCCGGGTTTAATTCCCGGTTTGCCTCAAAAGAAGAGGCCATTATTTCTTCAATGAAAGACCTGATTAACGCCGCTGAAAGTCATTCAGCATGGGATAGCCACTCGCCGAGCGTGGCATATTTTGCAAATCTCCTTGGAAAAAAAATTAACCTTGACCCAAAAACACTCGAGGATCTTGAGACGGCGGCATGGCTCCATGATCTTGGAATTTTTGGGGTCTATTATCGATATCTTGATTTTGAAAACAGCGATAATCCCAGGGTTAAAGACTATTCTTTTCAGAAGGCCGATCTGGGAAAATTATTTTGCAAAACACTTAATTTACCGGAAGAAATCGTAAATGCGATCGCTCATCAGAACGAGAAATACAATGGTGAGGGACTCCCCGATCACTTGGCGGGCGATCAAATCCCCATGTTTTCAAGAATCATTTCGATTGCCGAAAAAGTTGAGGAGTTATCCAGAAAGTTTAATGATGGAAGAA
Source organism: Nitrospirota bacterium (assembly GCA_016178585.1). NCBI lineage: Bacteria > Pseudomonadati > Nitrospirota > Nitrospirota bacterium. The sequence continues at coordinate 21,788 of JACOTA010000043.1, read as the reverse complement.
TGGTGGTGAATTTTCTAAAAGAGGAAGAAGGAAAACAATTTGATCCTGTTTTGGTCAGACATATGGTGGAGATCATTCTGAAAATCAAAAAATAATTGATCTAGATGTTTTCGGGAACTCTGGCCAGCATTTCTTCAGCGTGCTTTATCGTATTCGGCGTAATTTTAATGCCGCCCAACATTCGGCCGATTTCAATAATTCTATCTTTCTCAGTGAGCTGGTTAACGAAAACCGATGTTTTACCGCTTTTTATTTTTTTTTCCACGGCAAAATGAGTATTCCCGAACGCCGCAATTTGGGCCAAATGGGTGATACAAAAAATTTGTTGCGACGTGGATAGCTCCCATAACCGTTTTCCTATCAATTCAGCTACCGCACCGCCGACTCCCGTGTCAATTTCATCAAAAATAAGAACCGGAACGGCTTCTTCTTTAGACAGGATTGTTTTTAACGCGAGCATCACTCTGGACAGTTCTCCTCCTGAGGCAACCTTCTCAATTTCCACCGGGGTATATCCGGGATTTAAAGATATTAAAAAAGAGACCGTTTCCTTACCGTGTCTGGAAAATTTCGCAGATTCAGTCAATGGCGTCAAGATGATCTTAAACTGAGCTTGTTCAAATTTAAGTCCTTTGAGCTCCTTTAATAATTTTTTTTCTAATTCGTGGGAAGCTCCTTTTCTTTTTGAGGAAAGCCGGTCCGCCAGGTCATTTAAATTTGTTTCAGTTTCAGTCAAATTTAAATTTAACTGATGTTTATGGGTTTCCAGGTTTTCAATTTCTTCGACTTCCTGTTTAAGGTTTTTCAAAAGGTTTAGACTCTCTGAAATCGTACCGCCGTACTTTTTTTTTAGTTGAGAAATGTCAAATAAACGCCTCTCGATTCTTTCGAGTGTTTCAGGCTGATCCTCAATTTTCTCCCGATAATCTCGCAATAAATTGCAGGCCTCTTTAAGATGAATTTGTCCGGTTTTAAAAAGTTGGACCATAGGTTCGGTCTGCGGGTCGACCGAAAAAAGGTCGTTTATTAGCCGGTCGATTTGCTGAAGATTGGTTAAAACCGCTGATTCTTCCTTTTCAAAAAGGAGGTGGTAAGCCTCGGCTGATTTTGTTTTCAAAAATTCCGATTGGGATAAAATTTCCTTTTCCCGGATTAAATTCAATTCTTCATCCGGGGACAGGTTGGCCGATTCCAGCTCTTCAATTTGGAAAAGAAGAAAGGATCTTTTTGACTTTTTTTCCTCTTCTATTTTTTCTAAATCCTGAATCTTTTGAAGAAGGTTGTTCCATTTTTGATAAAGAGTTTCATAGTCTCGTTTTAAGGGTATTAAGCCGGCAAAGGAATCAAGCAGTAAAAGCTGGGTGTGTTTCTTAAACAGGGAGGTCTGATGGTTTTGCCCATGAATTTCGAGGAGCGCTTCGGATAATTCCGAAAGAAGAGACAGGTTCACGAGGTTTCCATTAAGAAAGGATTTATTTTTGCCGGATGAGGAAATTAGTCTCCTTACGACAATTTCATCCTCATCTTCACTCAAATAATGTAAATTCCTGTATTTTTCTTTTAAAGGGAAATCAGGCGGGAGAACAAAGTTTCCCTCAATAAGGGCCTCCGTCGCGCCTTCCCGAATATTTTCCTGAAAACCCTTGCCTCCAAGCAAGGTTTGGAGGGCATCGACAATAATTGATTTTCCTGCGCCTGTCTCCCCGGTAATGACATTCAGGCCCTTTCCAAAATCAAGATGGAGGTCATGAATAATGGCAAAGTCTTTAATGTGGAGTCCCTGGAGCATAGGAGAGCGTTTTCTTGTATTTTTTTATTTTTAGGCTAACAAACGATCAATCGTCTCTTTAAATTGTTTTTTTGACATTGCCCCGACTAATTTTTCAATGACTTTCCCCTCTTTAAAAAATAAAAGGGTTGGAATCCCCATGATCTGATACCTTCCGGCCACGTCCTGATTTTCGTCGGTGTTCAATTTAAAAACCTTTAATTTTCCAATATATTCGGTCGCCAGTTCGTCAATAATGGGAGCAACCATTTTACAGGGACCACACCAAACGGCCCAGAAATCGACCATCACCAATCCATTTGTCTTTAATACTTCCTGATCCCAGTTTCCTGACCCCGCTTTTAGCACTTCCGACATTGAAATTTCTCCTTCATTTTTTTTGTATGCTAGAAAAGTAAATTCTATATGATACCTTTTACCCTGTCAATTTTAAAAAAAAAGCCCCTTCTTTTGTGAAGGGGCTTTTAAAATGGAAAACGGTTTAAAGTTTAGTACATGTCACCCATTCCACCCCCGGCTCCAGGCGGCATCATTGGAGTTTTTTTCTCTTCCGGAATATCCGCAATCATCACTTCAGTGGTCAGCATCAAACCTGAAACGCTGGCGGCATTCTGTAAAGCGCTCCGGGTCACTTTGGTAGGATCAATGATCCCCGCGTCTACCATATTGACATAATTTCCGGTTGCGGCATCAAAGCCGTTATTTCCCTTTTCGTTTTTAACTTTTTCAACGACGACAGAACCTTCAAATCCCGCGTTTTCAGCAATTTGACGAATGGGTTCTTCAAGGGCCCTTTTTACGATATTGACGCCCCATTGCAGATCACCTCCGAGTTCCAGTTTCGCTAAAGCTGAAAGACAGCGGAGAAGGGCGACGCCGCCACCAGGAACGATTCCTTCTTCCACAGCGGCTTTCGTTGCGTGAAGAGCGTCTTCGACCCGGGCTTTCTTTTCCTTCATTTCGGTTTCTGTCGCGGCGCCGACATTAATCACCGCCACGCCCCCGACAATCTTGGCAAGCCGTTCCTGAAGCTTTTCCTTATCGTAATCGGAGGTTGTTTCCTCAACCTGGGCTTTGATTTGTTTCACCCGGCCTTGAATTTTCGCCTGATCTCCGGCGCCTTCGACAATCGTCGTATTATCCTTGTCAATGGTAATTCTTTTTGCTCTTCCCAAATCAGAAATTTTAACGTTTTCCAATTTAAGACCAAGGTCTTCTGAAATGACCTGTCCTCCGGTTAAAATCGCGATATCTTCAAGCATCGCCTTCCTTCGGTCGCCAAATCCCGGGGCCTTAACTGCCGCGCAATTGAGGGTCCCTCTCAGTTTATTGACTACCAGCGTTGCCAAAGCTTCCCCTTCAACATCTTCGCTAAGAATCAGGAAGGGTTTTCCCATTTTCGCAATCTGTTCGAGAATGGGGAGAAGGTCTTTCATGGTGCTGATTTTTTTCTCATTGATGAGAATAAAAGCGTCTTCCAATACGGTTTCCATACGATCGGAATCGGTGACGAAGTAAGGAGAAATATAGCCGCGGTCAAACTGCATTCCTTCAACCACTTCCAGAGAGGTCGACATACTTTTTGCTTCTTCCACCGTAATGACGCCGTCTTTTCCAACTTTTTCCATTGCTTCGGAAATTAAGTCGCCAATGGTTTTGTCGTTATTGGCTGAAATCGTTCCGATTTGTGAAATTTCTTTTTTTGACTGACAGGGCTTGCTGATTTTCTTTAACTCTTCGACCACCAATTCCACTGCGCGTTCAATTCCCCGCTTAATATCCATGGCGTTGGCTCCGGCGGAGGTATGTTTGACCCCTTCCCGATAGATCGCCTGGGCTAAGACTGTGGCGGTTGTCGTTCCGTCACCGGCGGTATCACTTGTTTTACTGGCAACTTCCTTAACCAATTGCGCACCCATATTTTCATACGGATCTTTTAACTCAATTTCCTTTGCAACCGTAACGCCGTCCTTGGTGATCGTGGGAGCGCCAAATTTCTTTTCGATGACCGCATTTCTTCCACGGGGTCCCAAGGTGGCCTTTACGGCATCTGTCAACTGATTCACCCCTCTTAAAATTAATGTTCGCGCATCTTCGCTAAATAATATTTGTTTTGCCATGCTTTTAACTCCTTCTGACTAGAATAATGTAATTTTAATGGTAGATCTTTTTGTTTTTATTAAGCTTCGAAAATACCAAGAATATCTTCTTCTTTTAAAATGAGATATTCCACGTTATCAATGTTTATTTTGGAACCGGAATATTTGTCAAATAAAATAAGGTCCCCTATTTTTACTGACTTTACTTCCGCGCCAATCCCTTCAATTTTTCCTTTTTGAGGCTTCTCTTTTGCCGCTTCCGGAATATAAATTCCACCGGCGGTTTTTTCCATTTCTTCAGAATAACTTACAAATACCCTGTCTTTTAAGGGTTTGAAAGTTAATGTTCCTTTTTTTGTTGCAGTCGCCATAAGATCCTCCTTTGTTTATTAATTGATAAATTCAATGAACGGCTAATCCGAATAATTAGCACTCTCACCCGATGAGTGCTAATTAATACATTAAATGAAATTGAATTTCAAGTAAAAAATTGTTTTTTTTAAATACCACAAATCTATTTACCGACCAGAACTTCCTTTTGAGTGTTTTGTTCCGAGTTTTTTGTCGTTACAGTCGGCATTAACTGCTTAAAGATTTTCCAACTCTTTAAGAGGTCAATTGCTTTTAAAAGCTGGAGATCTTCCGGATCCTTTTTTTCCTCAAGAATGGGCAGACTGTCCTCGCTCTGAGGTGAAGCAGGTTGAGGCTCTTTTGCCGGTTCTTTGGCGGTTTCGTTTTTTAAATGACGTTCGAGATCTTTTTCTCTCACGATTTGCCGGTTTATCGCCATCCCTTTGGGATCTTTGATCGGCGCCGGTTTAACGACAATATCAGGGTCAATTCCTACATTTTGAATCGATCTGCCTTTAGGCGTGTAATATTTTGCCGTCGTTAAACGTAATCCGGAGCCATCCGAAAGAGGAAGAATCGTCTGGACCGACCCTTTCCCAAAGGTTTGAACGCCGACGATCACAGCTCGTCCCCAGTCTTGTAAGGCTCCCGAAACAATTTCGGAAGCGCTGGCGCTTCCTTCGTTAACGAGGACAATCATGGGAAAATTTTCCTGATTTGGAGGCCCGTTGGAAGAATACTCTTCCTTTTTTCCGTCTCTCCCTTTAATTGAAACAATCAATTTTCCTGGCTCGAGAAACATTTCACTGACTTCTACTGCCGAGGTCAGCAGTCCTCCGGGATTGTTTCTCAGGTCGAGAATTAAAGACTGCATTTTTTCTTCTTTTAATTTTTTAAAAACTTTTTCTAAATCCCTTGAACTATGTTCCTGGAACTGGGTGAGACGGATATAACCGATCCCCTGTTCCAACATTTTACTCTTTACACTCTGAATCTTGATCGTATCCCTGATCATCGTGAAAACCAGCGGGTCTGCCGTATTTTCACGGCCAATGGTTAAGGTAACCTTGCTGCCTTTTGGACCTCTCATTTTTTCAACCGCTTCCTGCAAATTCATATTCGCAGTCGATTGACCATCTACTTTTAAAATGATATCTCCGGCTTTAATTCCAGCCGCGTCGGCCGGCGTTCCCTCAATGGGGGAAATGACGGTTAATTTACTATCTTTCATTCCGATCTGGATCCCCAAACCGCCAAATTCTCCTTTGGTGTCCACCTGCATTTCCTTGTAAACTTCCGGAGGCATGAAAGAGGAATGACTATCCAGAGTATTTAACATCCCTTTGATGGCTCCATAAATGAGATCCTTGGATTTTGTCTCTTCCACATAATTTTTCTGAACCGTAGACAAAACTTCTGAAAACGTTTTCAGATCATCATAGGTGTCCGGTTGGGCAAACACCCTTTCAAATCCCCGCCCGGCTACAATTCCAACCACCAGCATGGTCATCAACGCAGTTAGAAAAATCGTCGTTTTATATTTATCTTTCCATCTCATTCGCCTATCTCCCACAAAGCCTGCCGAAGCCTGTTTCCACGGCAAAGCTGATTTATGATTTATAATACCAATCGCCTTCAGTCATAGCAAAGGATTAAAGAATTATTTTTTTCTGGTAAGCCAGAGGGAAGGATCTACCGCTTTTTCTCCCTGCCTGATCTCGAAATATAAATTCCGGTCCATGGAATAACCCGTTTCCCCTATTTCACCGATGACGTGATTCTGTTTAACTTTGTCTCCAACCCCAACCATAAGCTTGGAAGCATGGGCATATAAAGAATAGTAACCTTCTCCATGATCGATAATCATCAGCAGACCATACCCCTTAAACCAATCGGCGTAAACCACGACACCATCGTAAATCGCCCGGATGTAATCTTCTTCTGTCGGTTTAATTTCCCACCCTTTTTTCATGACATAAAAATCAAATTTAGGGTGTTTATTCCGTCCAAAATTCCCTACGACCTCTCCCCGATTGGGCCAGGGAAGTCTCCCTTTTTCCGCAAAGAACCCGGACCGGTTCGAAGGATTAAGCTCTAATTTTCTCATAAGTTCTTGAACTTTTAAAGTGGATTCTTCCAATTCTCTGATTGCCTGCCGGGTCAGCTCTTTTTCGGTGCGTACTTTGGCGAGAAGCAATTTTTTATTGATTTTCTCATTTTCCAATAGCTCTATTTTCCCGGCAGCTTCTTTTTTAATCTCAACCAGTTCTTTACGCTTTCCTTCCACCTGGCCTTCTTTTTCTTTTAAAAGGCGCATCCCGTCTTCGTATTCGTTTAAAGCGGTAACATCTCTTTTCGAAATGCCGACCATCGCATGAACGCGGGTCGTGAAATCCTGATAATTTTTCCCGGTTGTCAAAATGAGTAAATCTCCCATTTTGTCTTCCTTATAAATCCGGCGAAGTCTGGCGTTAATAATTATCTTTTTTTCTTCAATTCTTTTTTTTAAATTTTCTATCTGTTGGTTTAGCGAGTTGATTTCCTGGTCCTTATTTTTGATATTCCTTTCATAATGCCGAAGCTCCTTTTTTCCATTGCTCCATTTCTTATCGATATTTTCAAATTCACTTAGAATAGAATTTTCCAGTTTTTTATTTTTCTTTTCAATTTTTCGTTTTTCCAAAAGTTCCCGCTGTAGTTTTTCAAGCTCATTCTTTTTTTGGGAAAGAGATTCGGAAAATACCCATTCCGGGGAAAATAACAGGAAAGCGGTTAAAAAGAGGCCTATTATTTTTCGTTCCATTGTCTATTTATATTCAGGGGCCTTCGCAAAAGGCGCTCAGCCCCCGAACCCCCACGTTATGCTCGGTCTAACGACGACCATTCCCAAGCCCGTCTCGGTCTAACGACGACCATTCCAAAGTCCGTCACTGGCAAAGCCAGTTGTTTCACTTAATTAAAAGATTTTAAATATTTTTGCAAAGGAAAAAAACTTCCCATGACACCCAAAAAAGGACCTGAAATGAGAAAGATAAAAATATAATTTAACGGCAGGAATGTGGTCTTAAACGGAGCCCCGACAAATAATTCATAGAATGGAGAAAAGCCGATTAATAATTGGAAGACCCCGTAAAGGGCGATCAAAGATAACCCGACGCTGACCAAACCCAAAAACGCCCCTTCCAGCAAAAGAGGCACCTTGATAAACCAATGGGTTGCTCCGATGTATTTTAAAACCTGAATCTCTTCTCGTTTTGAATAAACGGTTAATCGAAGGATGATTCCTATCATGGAGATCATCCCGATCAGCAAAATAAAACCAATCGCGATGCCTAAGATCTGAATGAACTCCACATACCGGGTTAAAAGATCGACCCACTCTTTTCCGTAAAAAATGTCCTCGATTCCTTTATTTCCCCTTATTTTTTGAATAAATCTCGTGTAATCTTCCGAAGATTGGTAGAGGTCTTTGAATTTGATTTCAAAATAACTCGGAAGGGGATTCCCTTCAAAATTTTTAAATAAATCATCTTTAGCCTGGAGCGTTTTTCGAAAACCGGTCAAGGCTTGTTCTTTTGAAATATAACGAATGGACGAAACCTCTCGTTCGGCAGAAAGCCTCTCTTCCAAAAATTTTACATCGCCTCCGCTTAACCCATCTTGAAGATAAACAATGAGTTTAACATCTTCCTTCAGGCTTGAATAAAGCTCGAAAAGATTGAAATAAATGATCGCGAAAAACCCGAGAATCACCCATATAAACGCGGAGGTTAATACCGCCCCGAGCGTTAATAACCGATGACGGTTTAAATTATATAAAAATTCCTTAAAAAAATAATATAAAGTGGCCATGGGGGTTCAGGCTAAGCCCGCGGGTTGATCGGTAACCACCCGCCCTTCTTTTATGTAAACCACTCGTTTCCTGGACAGGTTAACCAATTCCTTATTGTGGGTAGCGACGACCACAGTTGTCCCGCGCGCCTGAATACCTTTTAAGAGCTGTAGAAAATGGAGGGAGAGATCAAAATCAAGGTTTCCGGTGGGTTCATCGGCTAAAATAATCGCCGGACGATTGACAAAAGCTCTTGCGATACAGACGCGCTGTTGTTCTCCTCCGGAAAGGTCTATGCTTTTTAAGTCTTTTTTATATTCAAGTCCGACCAGGCTAAGCGCTTCGTGAACCTTTTTTTGAATTTCCTTATTTGGCAGGTAAAGGACTTTGAGGGCAAGCGCAACGTTTTCGAATACGGTTTTCCGAAGGATAAGTCTAAAGTCCTGAAAGATGAATCCAATTTTTCTTCTATAATAAGGAATAGCAGAGGGTTTTAGGCGGGAAATATTCTGGCCTTGAACCAGGATATATCCCTGGTCAATTTTTTCTTCACAAAAAAGAAGTTTGAGAAGGGTTGTCTTGCCGGCGCCGCTCGGCCCCATGATAAATACAAATTCCCCTTTCTCAATTTTTAAATTAAAATCTTTGAGTGTATAACGATCGGGGTGGTAGCCTTTGTAAAGATTAGAAATTTGAATCATTGCTTGTTTTTAATGTATTCATCTACATAATCGTCCAGACTTGTTTTCTTCTTCTTTTCACCGCTTCCCAGAAAATGATTACATTGCCCGTTTAAAAGAGAGGCGATCATTTCTTCATGTTGCCGTTTCATTAAATCTTTTAATTTCTCTATTTCATGTTTTGGAATAAATAAAGCCGAATAATTCGTTTTTTTTGAGGATAAAATCGCCCCTTTATAAAAAAGGTGCGTAATGATCACCGGATTTTGAGGTCCGCTGTCTTCCGTTTGCACATGGAAAATCATTTTCTGGTATTCGATATCCGTATTAAAACCTGTCTGCATAGTTCACTTTATAACATCTTTTTCAGGGAAAGAAGAGAGTTTTCGATCATTTCCTTAAAGACTTAAATCAAACGCATTTTGGATGAGTTCAACAGAGGGCGAATCGATCGGTCCCAAGATGAGCACAACATCAAATCGAACATCGCTCTCGATTTTTTTTGAAAAGATATAAAATTTAGCCATCTGAATGATTTTTTTCCTTTTAGTTGGCGTGATCGCGGCGCGGGCGCCTCCAAAATGGTCATTTTTCCGGGCTTTAATTTCAACAAAGACAAGATATTCTTGATCTTTTGCAATTAAATCTATTTCTCCGAAACGGGTTTTATAATTCTTCTCCAGAATGGCATATCCCCTGCGGGCTAAAAACTGGGCGGCATGATTTTCAGCCTCCTGACCATACTCCTGGGTAATTGAAGTCATTTGCGCCTGGCTTTTTTAACGGTTTTTTCATTCATATTCAGGGGCCTTCGCAACGGAGCTAATGTTTTTAAAAATCTAGTCTCATGTCCGCTGTGAAAACGCTCCTAAAGCCAGCTCGGAGGCTCAATGCCCCCGAACCCCGCGTTCTGCACCGGCAAAGCCGGTTGCTTCACTATACCAAGAAAAAAATAAAATTTCCAGACTAAGAAGGTGACGGTTTGACACCGCGGAAAGACCTTCGGTGAATCGGTGATGGACCCAATTGGCGTAAAATGGATAGGTGTTCTTTGGTCCCATATCCCTTATGACGGTTGAAATGATACTGGGGAAATTGAATGTGATAAGCGTCCATTAAACGGTCTCGAGTCACTTTGGCAATGACGGAGGCCCCGGCAATCGAATAAGAGAGGGTATCCCCTTTAATGATAGATTTTTGGGGAATGTTTAAAAAAGAAAGGTTTAGAGCGTCAATGAGTAAAAATTCGGGAGGAAAAGGCATATTTGAAACCGCAATTTGGGCGGCGAGGTAAGTTCCCTGAAGAATATTGATTTGATCAATGACCTCTGGTTCTACGATCCCAACCCCTATTGCCAGGGCATTTTTTATAATTTCTTTGTAGAAGAGGTTTCGTTGTCCGGCGGTCAGCTGTTTTGAATCATTTAGTCCCAAGAGCTTAAAATCAACGGGGAAAATCACGGACGCCGCAACGACCGGCCCGGCCAACGGGCCCCTTCCTGCTTCATCGATTCCAGCGGTGGAATGAAAACCGGCTTTTAGCACCTGGTTTTCAAACCGGGCCATTTTTTCCCATCTGCTGGCGAGAGCGGAATCCATTAGGAGATCATCAAAAGGTTTAGGCAGCGCCTTTGGTCTCAACGCCAACGGGCGCCAGGGTTTCAACGTTCTCTTCAATCACAGGGATCTGGGTAGCAACCGGTCCTTCTGCCTTATATTCTCTTTCAGCAATTCTGGCGGCTTTCCCTTTTTTGCCACGAAGATAATAGAGTTTCGCTCTTCGAATTTTCCCTTCCCTTAATACTTCAATTTTCTCGATAAAAGGGGAATGGACCGGAAAAATACGCTCGACGCCGACGCCATAGGAGATTTTCCTGACGGTAAATGTTTCCCGATTTAACGTTCCCTTCCGCCCGATGATCAATCCTTTAAAAACCTGAATTCTCTCTTTCTCCCCTTCAATAACCTTGACATGGATATTGACGGTATCCCCGATTTTAAAACTTGGAGTCTCTTTCTTGAGGAGCCCCCGTTCAATTCTTTCTTTCTGATTCATGACCCTGTTCCTCCCACAAAGCTGCCTGTCTATTTATATTCAGGGGGCTGTCCCACAAAGCTTGCTCGCGAGCGCTCCCGCAGCGAAACTATGTTTTTTAAGCCCCCGAACCCCTCGCTACGCACCAGCAAAGCCGGTTGCTTCGCTTTTGGCAATGTCGCTAATTTTTAACTATTTCCACTTCCGTTTGATGATTTTCTTTCTCTATTTCTTTTAAAAGATCCAGTTCTTCATTGTTAAAGACTTTTTTTGCCATCAAATCAGGCCGCATTTGCATTGTTTTACGGAGCGACTCTTTTAAACGCCATTTACGGATCGCTTCGTGATGACCTGACAATAAAACAGGCGGAACCTCCATTCCCCTGAAAACAGAAGGTTTTGTGTAATGGGGATATTCAAGAAGATCTGACGAAAAAGATTCTTCTTGAATCGATTCTTTGGAGCCTAATACTCCTGGCACCCATCTGCTCATCGCGTCTAAAATCACCAGAGCTGGCAATTCTCCTCCTGTTAAAATGAAATCTCCGATTGAAATTTCTTCCATGGCAAAAGCAATCGAAATTCTTTCATCGAGGCCTTCGTAGCGCCCGCATAGAAAAACAATTGTTTTTGTTTCTTGACTTAATTCCTGAGCTTTTTCCTGATTAAAGATCTTTCCGCGCGGGCTGGTCAAAATGATACGCATGGGCCCTTCGGTCTTCAATGAATCAAAGACTTCAAAAACCGGTTCAGGAGACATGACCATCCCCGCACCGCCGCCATAAGGGGTATCATCCACCTGTCTGTGTTTCTTTCTAGAAAAATCCCGAATATCGATCACTTTAACCTGTAAGGCCCTGTTTTCTATGGCTCTTTTCAAAATACTATGATTTAAAACAGGGAGCACCATGTCGGGAAACAAGGTTAAAATTTTTACCCGTATCATCTTCTATCCTAATAAGCCGTCAATGGCATGAATGATGATTTTTTTTTCAAGTAAATCTATTTTTTTTATAAAATTTTTTGTTGCCGGTATTAAATATTCTTTTTTCCCTTTTTTTATTTCGTAAATAGACTGATGCGGGAATGAATAAATCTCAATAATTTGTCCGATATGTTCATTTTCTTCCGTAAAAACATCCCACCCAATCAGTTGAAAGGGATAAAAAGCGCCTTCTCCTGGCGGGGCCAGTTCCTCAAAAGGGATAACAAACGTCTCTCCGATTAATTCCTTCGTTTCTTCAACGGACCGAATATGATCTAAACGAATGTAGGCAAAGTCCCCTTGAATCTGTGACTCGGCGATTAAACATGGAATCAGTTCTTTTTTTTTAATAAAACCGTTTTTCCTGCGGCAAAACGTTCCGGAAAGTCTGTCAGAAGTTTTACCTTAAGCTCGCCGGAAAGCCCTCTGGGTTTAAGGATTTTTCCGATGATAATCCAATCTTTTTCCATGGGCTTTTTTCAGTTACTCTAATATTTCAAGAACGCACCTCTTGCCTAATTTTGTCCCGGCGGCATTTAGGATGGTCCTCATGGCTCTAGCGGTTCTTCCCTGCTTTCCGATTACTTTTCCCAGATCTTCCTGATTGACCCGCAACTCAATAATCGTGGTTTTTTCACCATCAGTTTCTCTTACAACGACCCCTTCTGGTTTATCCACTAAAGATTTTGCGATGTATTCAATTAAGTTTTTCATCGGCTCAACTTCCATAGCAGGCTCCTTGGGCTCAGGTGCTTTCTCGAAACGTTATTTGTTTTTGAAAAGACCCTCTTTCTGGAAAATGCTTCTGACAGTGTCAGACATTTGAGCTCCCTGGCCCAACCAATATTGAATCCGATCGGTTTGAATCGTAACCTTTTTTTCCTTTCCCAACGGATCGTAAGTTCCTAAAATATCCAGAAAACGACCTTCTTTGGGAAATCTTGAATCGGTTGCCACGATTCTATAAAAGGGTCTTTTATGTCTTCCCATCCGGGATAGTCTTACTGTTACTGCCACAGGATCTCCTTACGTTTAGAGTTTTACAATTTTCAAAAGCTGTAATTATAACCTGGTTAAATAAAATTTTCAAGAGAGAGTTTTACATGATTGAAAATTTGTTCGTAATCATGATTCATCAGGGTTTTTCCCACTTTTATGTTAACCGGAACGGGAAAGGCCCGAGTTTGGTTCTCCTGAACGAATTTTTCTTTAAGCCGTTTTAGAATAATATTCATTTTATGATTGTCGGAATGAATGAGTAAAACCATTATTTCATCTTCGGAAAACCGGCCCACCAGGTCGACATCGCGGGAATTTCCTTTTACAATCTCCCCTACTTTTTTAACAATCTCGTTGGCTTTAGCCTTGCCGTAACTTTGATTAATAAACGCTAAATTGCCGATTTGAACAAGAAGGGCGCCTAAAACGCCGCCATGTTTCCGCATCCTTTTAATTTCCTCTTCGGCGGCCTGTTCAAAAAAAGTTTTATGATAAAGTCCTGTTAATTCATCCAGCCGCTCTGTTTTAATCTGTTTTTCTCCAAGACCATATTTCAAAAGAACATTTTCAAGAATTAAACCATAGCAGGGTTTTTCTTCAGGAGTGGTGATGGGAAAGGAAATGGCAGGGAGAAGAACTTTATTGCCAGATCCAAGCGTTACCTCCATTTCCAGGTCGAAATTTGCCCCGGAAGGGTTAAAGAGCAGATGATTGGCCTTATTTTGAGAGGAATTCAAATAGATGAGTTGGTGAACAGGGAACTTTTTCCCAATCATCTCTTCCATATTCCACCCCGTAATTTCCCCGGCTGAGGGATTTAACGCTTCGATGTTCAGAGAGGAATCGAGGATGATAACCCCGTCTGATGTGTAATAAAAAAGAGACTTTAACCCTTCCTCATCGATATTGAACGCCATAGTTTCGCCGCGCCTCCTTTTGCACTCAAGGTTTTCATCATTTTTTTGGCTTCCATGAACTGCTTGAGTAATTTATTGATCTCCTGCACAGTCGTGCCGCTTCCTTTGGAAATTCTTTTCCGCCTGGAGCCGTTTATCATACCCGGGTTTTCTCTTTCCTTAAGAGTCATGGAGTTAATGATGGCTTCAATCCTTGCCAGCTCTTTTTCCGGCATCGCCATATCTCCGCCTAATTTAAGTTGGCCGGCGCCAGGAATCATAGAAAGAACTTTTTCAAAAGAACCGAATTTTTTAAGCTGTTTTATCTGTTCTTTAAAGTCTGTAAGGGTAAAGTGATTGGTCTGGATTTTTTTGGTAACGATTTCCGCCTGTTTTTTATCGAAGTTTTCCTGAGCAAGTTCGATCAACGACAGAACGTCTCCCATTCCCAGAATTCGGGAGGCCATCCGGTCGGGGTAAAAAAATTCAAGGGCATCTAATTTCTCGCCGGTCCCGATAAATCGTACCGGTGTTCCGGTCACCTGCTTCATGGAAAGAAGCGCTCCACCTCTGGCATCGCCTTCCATTTTTGTTAACACGATCCCGGTAATTCCTAAACGCTGATGAAATCCTTCGACCACTTTTACGGCTTCCTGCCCGATCATCCCGTCGGCCACCATAAGAATTTCATGGGGATTGACCAGGGATTTGATCATCTGGAGCTCTTCCATCAGAGCTTCATCGATTTGAAGCCGTCCCGCGGTATCGATAACGACTAAGTCATATCCCTGTTGTTTTGCCCGGGAGAGTGCGTTTTTTACGATCGTTATTGGATCTTTTTGGTCTGAGGAATCGACGTCGACTTCAATCTGTTTTCCGATAAACTCCAATTGATTTTTTGCCGCCGGCCGGTAGGGATCTGCGGGAACCAGCAAGACCCTTTTTCCTTCTTTTTTGTAAAAGGCCGCTATTTTCCCTGCCGTGGTTGTTTTACCCGCTCCCTGTAAACCAATGAGCATGAAAACCGTGGGGGGCATGGAAGCCATGGGTATTTTATTCTGTTGCCCGCCAAGAAGAAGACAGAGTTCCTCGTAGACGATCTTGATCATCTGTTGGCCGGGGGTGAAGCTTTCCATCACCTTCTGGCCAAGAGCTTTTGCTTTTACGGCATCAATAAAACCTTTAACGACTTTAAAATTAACGTCGGCTTCGAGGAAGGCCAGGCGGACTTCACGCAATGCCTCATTGATGTTTTCTTCTTTTAAGACACCAACACCCCTGATTTTTTTAAAAATTGTATTTAATTTGTCGGTTAATTCATTCAGCATACATTTTTCTTTCTGATTAAACCTTTTTTATTCTTTATTTCGAAATTTTGGCTCTCTGCCTGAGGACTTCATAAACGACGATACCTGCGGCGGTTGATACGTTTAACGATTGGACTTTTCCCCTCATCGGAATTGAGATCGTCATGTCACAGGTTTGTTTAACCAGCGGACGGAGTCCTTTTCCTTCCGCACCTAAGACAAAAGCAGCGGGTGCAGTGTAATCCATTTGAAGATAGGTTGCTTTTGCTTCGCCGTCTAAGCCGTAAACCCAAATCCCCTGAGTTTTTAGAAATTCAATCGTTTGAACGATATTAACGACTTGAACAACCTTGACGTATTCTATGGCTCCGGCAGAGGTCTTTGCAACTGTTTCAGTAATTCCCGCTGAACGCCGGGTTGGAAGAATAACGCCATGTATGCCCGCCCCTTCAGCCGTTCTTAAAATAGCTCCAAGATTTCTCGGGTCCTCGATTTCGTCAAGAATCAAGAAAAAAGCCGGTTCTCCTGTTTGCCGGGAATGTTCGAGGAGGTGGTCGATGGTGTCATACCGTTTAGACGCTCCGAGTCCCAAAACGCCCTGATGTTTTAAGGTTCCGGAAATTTGATCAAGGATTTCTTTTGCGGCATAGGTCACCCGGATATTCTGCTCTTTGGCCAGTTGAATCATTTCCTTCAGAGAAGATTCTTTTTTCCCTTTTTGAATATAAATCTGACTAAAAGAGCGTCCCTTGGCTCTTAAGGCTTCCAGCATCGGATGCATCCCGATCACCAGGTTTTCATTTCTACTTATTTTTTCCAAGTTGTTTTCCCACCAGGATGATCTTCCAGAATAACACCCTCTTTTAATAGATCTTTGCGAATTTCGTCAGCCTTTTTAAAATCTTTTTTATTTTTGGCCTCGGCACGTTCCATAATTAATTTTTTAATGGCTTCGTCTTCCGGTACTAGGACGGGTTTAAAGGTAGAGGTTCCG
The DNA here is from genome assembly GCA_016178585.1 of Nitrospirota bacterium. Classification (NCBI taxonomy): domain Bacteria; kingdom Pseudomonadati; phylum Nitrospirota; species Nitrospirota bacterium. Next base: position 5,821 of record JACOTA010000043.1, on the reverse strand, counting down.
GAAATCGTATTTTGTTTCCTTTGAGAAGAAAATGGACTGGAAACCTCAGGAATAGGAACAAAAAAGGGCCATTGCTCAGGCGATACATGAAAGAGGCCGAGCGGTTTTCCGACCTCCGCGAAAAAACTTAAAACTTTACGTCCCTCTTCAGCATCTATGCCATGGGAGAAATGTTTATTCAATTCACTCCGTAGCAAATGAAGATGAGCAATGCCTTCAGGTGTGTTAAAATCATCATCCATTACATCAATAAATCTTGTTCGGGTTTTGTTAAGTGCCTGATTCAGGTCGATTCCTCCATCCTTCTTTTCTCCGGAAGCCTCTTTACATCGTTTTAATAGATCATAAAACCGGTCGAGACTACTTTTCGCTTCATCAATCGCTTGATCAGAAAATTGGATGGGTTGACGGTAATGCGTAGAAAGAATAAAATAGCGTAAAATTTCCCCTGTTATATTAACAGGATACGAATATTTATTAAAGATTTCCTTTATCGTAAAAAAATTCCCTAGCGACTTTGACATCTTTTCCTGATTAACCGTCACAAATCCATTATGAATCCAATAGCCGACAAATTTCTTTCCTGAAAATCCTTCACTCTGGGCGATTTCATTTTCATGATGGGGAAATAAAAGATCTTCTCCGCCGCCATGAATATCGATGGTTTCCCCTAACAGGGACATGGCCATTGCGGAACATTCAATGTGCCATCCCGGACGTCCTTTTCCCCAGGGAGAATCCCATGACGGTTCCCCCGGTTTTGATGATTTCCAGAGCACAAAATCGAGAGGGTTCTCTTTTAACTCATTGACGTCAACTCTTATACCGGCAGACTCGATCGATAAATCACGCCGGGACAGCTGTCCATAAGATTTAAAGGCATTGACCCGGTAATAAACATCTCCGGCCGATTCATAAGCATACCCTTTTTCCATTAGCCTCTGAATTATTTTAATCATATCTGAAATGTACTCAGTGGCTTTGGGTTCATGGGTTGGACGCGTTACATTTAATCGATCCATGTCGTTGTGATATTCGTCGATATATTTTTCTGTTAAATTTTTCCACGGAATATTTTCCTCATGCGACCGTTTAATAATTTTGTCATCGACGTCTGTAAAATTTTTAACCAGCGTGACTTCGAACCCTCTGAACCGGAAATAGCGCGCGATCATATCAAAAACAATCGCGCTCCGGGCATGTCCTATATGAGAGTCGTCATAAACGGTTACGCCACAGACATACATATTGACTTTTTCAGAAATGAGCGGTTTAAAAATTTCCTTTTGCCGGTTCATCGAATTAAAGATTTTAATTTTAATCATGGATCACCCTGTTTTTTTTCTTTCCGTTGGCTCGCTTGAACCAAAAAATAAAGAAAATTAAACCTAAAATAATTAAAAAATCAAACTGATGGAAATAAGGGCCCAATCCCCTCCAGTGAACCCCAAGTTCTTTTCCAAGATAAGCAAGGCCAAAACACCATGGAATTGATCCGACAAAAGAATAAATGGAAAATTTCACGAAATTCATTTTAGAAATTCCCGCGGGAAGAGAAATAAAAGTCCTGACTAAAGGAAGCATTCGCGTTGCAAAAACTGTGAACTCTCCATACTTTAAAAACCATTGGTCGGCTTTAATCAGATCTTCGTTCGATATCAAAAAGTATTTCCCGTGGTTTTCTAAAAATTTTCTCCCTCCAAACCGTCCGGCCACGTAGGCGACCCATGATCCCAATAGATTTCCAAACGCCCCCGCCAGGGTTACTCCGGTCAATGAAAAAGTTCCCACAGACACCAGAAAACCTGAAAAGGTCATGATAATTTCACTCGGGAGGGGAATGCAGGCGCTTTCAATGGCCATACTCCAAACAATTCCGGAATACCCATATTTTGAAATGATCGAGAGGATCCATTCGCCAAGGTACCCGATTATGGCATCAAAAAAATTCAATCGTCTTTCTTATCGCGGTTGAGCGCCTTTTCCCATTTTTTCATCTTTTTCAGAAATTCATAATGGGTTAGGTCGAGATGAAGAGGGGTAACTGACACATGGCCATGGGAGACCGCATCGTTGTCCGTGTCTGGTTTATCCTCCCAAAGAATTTTTGTTCCCCCTATCCAATAATATTTTCTCCCTCTGGGGTCTGTTTTCTCAATGATGGCGTTATCTTCAAAAACCCGCCTGCCGAGGGAAACAATTTTAATGTCCTTGATTTTTTCGATCGGGAGATTCGGGACATTGACATTTAATAAAATATCATTTGGGAGTCCTTTATTTAAGATCTGTTTGGCAATTTGCAAGGCAAACTGGGCGGCGGACTTAAATTCGTAGGGAGGCGGGCCCATTTGGGATACGGCAATCGAAGGCACTTTAAGAATTGTTCCCTCAAATGCCGCTGAAACGGTACCCGAATAGGTGACATCATCGCCCAGGTTAGCTCCTTTGTTAATCCCGGAAACCAACAGGGCAGGTGGTTTCTTTAAAAGGTGGAGCACTCCCCAATTTACACAATCCGTGGGAGTTCCATTGAGGCTGAAAAAGTTTTTTTTAATTTCTTCGACGCGCAGCGGTTTATGGAGGGTCAGGGCATGACCAACGGCGTTTCTTTCACGATCCGGAGCCACAACGTAAATATTTCCTAATTCTCGAAGAACTTCGGCTAACGCATGGATCCCGGGAGATTGAATCCCGTCATCATTGGAAACAAGAATGTCGATCATAATACTCTGCTCTGAAAAGTTAAAAACAACCGGATGTTTCCTGAAATAAAAAAGTCCCGAAATTCGGGACTACGTTTGGGGATTTGACCCTCTCTACGGGTGCCAGGACAGGCCACATGGGCCTGTCCCTATGTAAAGAATCGGGGCGACTGGATTTGAACCAGCGACCACTCGCACCCCAAGCGAGTGCGCTACCGGGCTGCGCTACGCCCCGAAAATTTTACTATTTTACTTGGGGACCTGTGCGGTTTCACTTCGTGAAATCCTCCAATGCCCCCAAACCCCGCGTTTCGCACTGGCTAAGCCAGTTGCTTCACTTACGCCTTTATTTAGTGTAAAAGATCGAGGATGCCCTTCAGTTCCTTCTGAATCTGAAAAAGGTCTGAAGCAGGAGCCGGGCCGCCTGAATGTTGCCTTAAAGCTTTTTTAGCGCCTATGATCGTGTATCCTTCCTCGTAGAGCATCTTCTTTATTTTAAGGATCAGTTGAATATCCTTTGAAAGATAAACCCGTTGTCCTCCGTTATTTTTCTTAGGATGGAGAACCGGAAACTGATTTTCCCAGAATCGAAGAACATAAGACTCTAACCCCGTTATTTGACTGACCTCCCCTATTTTATAAAACATTTTTTCGGATTTTCCGGTGGTATTGTTTCTCTGTTTTTTTCTCGATTTTGAGTTTTTCATCGATATCGGATGATTTTAAAACAGATAAAGTCTAACCTTTAATGATCAGGGTAACCCTTCAGGGAACATTGGATTTTTCTGAAACATTTGTATTCTCTGTATTCTCGGCCGTATTGACATATTTTTTAAAAACTTGGCTGGGTCTGAAGCTGACCACTTTTCTGGGTGTAATTCCAATTTCCTCACCCGTTTTTGGATTTCTCCCTTTTCTTTCTTTTTTTTGCCTCACCACAAAATTTCCGAAACCGGCGACTTTAAAGATTTCACCTTTTTTTAAAACATCTTTAATTGTAGAAAGGATTATTTCTAAAATTTCAGAGCCTTCTTTTTTTGAGATCCCAATTTTTTCAAATAATTCTGTGGTAATATCGGTCTTTCTCATTTTAAACCCTTTTGATCTAACAAGGACTACGACGAACTTATTTACGAAACGAAGGTTTGATGAAACCTTTTTCTTTATTTTAAAAATACGTTAAAAATTGAATATAAAATACAATAGGTTACACAAGAACAGAGTTAGAAAGCTGTCATTGCGAACAAAGTGAAGCAATCTCAAGACTTTACGATAAGATTGCCACGCACCCTTCGGTGCTCGCAATGACATGATTAATAAGTGGGTGCGAAGTCTATCGCTGGTCTTGGGACCGGCTGATGCCTTGACAAGGTGGAGGCCATTTTGTATTCTACCCCCATGGATCAGCCTTTTTCTATTACCTGCCGAAAATTCTGGCCGGACAGTCAATCTTTTATTCACGACTCAAAAAAAAACGGTCTTAATTCTACCCTTCGTCTTCTCTTAACCTCAGGCGGAACCTTGACAACCTCTTTACAGGCTCTGATGATGGGTCCTGTCTATTTGGAGGTGGCCAGTCAAACGATTGCGGAAACCGATACGGAAACGGTTCAATTCCTTGAATTAAAAAAACCTGAAAAAGTCCTATATAGAGAGGTGTGGCTTTTAAATGATCAGAAAGAACGGATGGTCTATGCCAGATCTTATCTTCCCATGAATTCAATTGACCCTTTTCTTCTTCAACAGTTGCAGTTAAAAAGCAGGTCTATTGGCGATCTCATCGATTTTTCAAATCTTCCCTCACTTAAAGATAAAATGACTTTTAGCCGTGTTGAATCGGCACCTCTTGCCCGGGAATTTAACCTGGTTAAGGAAAGCTTGATGTGGTGCCGCCATTACCGTTTGAAAGTCCAAAACCATCTTTTGGCGTCTATCCAGGAGGTTTTCTCTCCCTCCTTATTTGAAACTTAACCGTTTTCCAAATGAATCCCTTTTTAAAAAAGATTGGGGCATACCTTCGGTTAATGAGGGTTGACCGCCCGATTGGCACGGTTTTAGTCTTAATGCCGACGCTTTGGTCACTTTGGATCGCCAGTCAAGGACGCCCCTCTCTGTTACTGGTCGTCATTTTTACGCTGGGCAGTTTTTTGATGCGAAGCGCGGGATGCGTCATCAACGATATCGCGGACAGGAATTTCGATCCTTATGTGACGAGGACCAGGGAACGTCCGATTGCCTCTGGCGAAATCACTGTTAAAGAAGGCCTTGTTTTGTTTCTGGTTCTCGCGGCCCTCTCTTTCTTGCTGATCCTCCCGCTCAATCGCCTGACTATTTTACTTGCCTTTGCCGGCCTCTTTTTGGCCATCGGCTATCCATTCACAAAAAGGTTTATTTCATTTCCTCAATTTATTTTGGGAATGAGTTTTGGATGGGGTGTGATTCTCGCCTGGGCCGCCGTAAAGAATAAAATAGAACTTCCGGCGATATTGCTTTTTATCGCCAATATCTTCTGGTCGCTGGCTTACGATACGATCTACGCTTTAATGGACCGGGAAGATGATATCAAAATCGGAGTCAAATCGACCGCGATTCTTTTTGGGGATCGCGTGTGGCTTGCCACCGCTTTTTTTCTATTCTGCGTTTTATTTTTTTTGGGATGGACAGGATGGGTCGCCGGGCTTCACTTCATCTATTTTTCGATGATCATCTTAATGGGTTTTGCTTTCTTTATACAGACGCTAACGTTAAAGAGAAATCCATCTTCAGACATTCTCTTCCGCCTCTTTAAAAATCATGGTCTTTTTGGATTTCTTATTTTCATCGGAATCGTTACCGACTATTTCTTTTATTAATGATAAAAAACACAGGTTACATATACGGGGTGGCTGAATACGGGGTCAGGTCTATTTTCTTGTCATTTTTTAAGCCATCTCGTTTTGTTTGATCAGTCGGCTCACTGATGTAAAATGCAAACTCAGATAATCCGCAATCTCACGCTGCTTATACCCGTATTTTTCAACCGCCTCAACAACCTTCTTGTTCCGCCTCGCCTTTACTTGAAGGACCTCTTCCGTAAAAATCGTATCAAGTCCAGGCCGGTTGGCATAGCGCTGGCTCTT
>JACOTA010000042.1 GCA_016178585.1 Nitrospirota bacterium | reverse complement strand
GACCGCCACAGTGGAATCTATCGTTGAAAAACTCTCACGCTGCCGCCAAACCCTGGAACAGATTCAGCCAGGCTGCACGCTCCCGCGCAGGAGAAAAACAAAAAAGTAGTTGTCCAGTTATTTAGCGGACACTACACTAGCCAGGACGGTGTTTCTTGGACGAAATTTGCTATTTTTTTCTGAAAAAAACCGCTTCAATCTTTGAAGATCAAAATTATCTATGATATTTTGTAGAATTTCTCTTGTTTCCATATCTACTTTTTTGCTTTTAGCTGTTTTCGGTTTTCCGGCGTTTGCAAATAATTTTTTTGGGAAACCACGCTCCTGCCAATTTCTTTTTCTGTTTGTTTTCTGGCATTTCCAGCAACGCTTCCGCCTCTCTCTGCCACCTTTTTATTTTTTACAAATGTATCCGGCTTTTCTTGTTGAGAAATTTCGGTTGTCACTCGCTCGCCAAGCATATTGAAAATCAATTCCAAGTCATCCATATGGTCGCGCAAATTTTGCCGTTTCAGTCCTTTCAGTTTTTTGTATTCACTCGGCGTCACGCCGAAAGTAGCTTTGGAAATTTCGGCGGTCAAAATTTCATATTCTTTTTGTTCTTTTACGCCCCGTTTTTGCCATTCATCTGTCAATTCTTCGCGAATAGCAATTCCGCGCATTCGTTTTTCTATCCAATTTTCAGAATACCCCTTAAGTTTATAGAGCATCCTGGTTCTTTGGGTTGCCAGCTCCGGATCTTCAATTTCTTGCACTCGCTCATAGCCTATTTTTGCCAGCCAACGCTTGAATGGTTCGGCTTTAGGGGACGGAATGGATTGAATGATGCGAAAAACACCCTCGGTGTCGGAACAGTCGGTTTCGTACTTTTTACCGTCAGAAGCCTCTAATTTCAGTCCGTGACAAAATGTCACGACCTCGCTTCCTTCTTCCGTTAATCTTTGTTTGAGTTTCCTCCAATACGCTCCAGCATTAACGCTGTCCGTAAGGGCTTCACACACATCCACAACCGAAAACCACCATTCATTATGATGAATTATTTTCCGGATTTTTCTGCCTTTAAATAACGCTATTTTTGTCGTTTCCATGATTTTTATTTTTATTGATTCTCAATAGCTATAATAATTTCTTTGCTTTGGCGCCAAAACTATTTGATCATAATCCGTTCTTGAATCAATAAGCCCAAATGGGCCGGGTCATCCATTAGTTATTCAAACATAATAGTAAATAACGCTTGCCTGATCCTATCATTAACCTATTTTTCCATATAGGGTTTGATAAGCTTTTCAAATTCTTTATCAGACTCACAGTATTTTTCTAAAACAGAACACCGTCTCATATTATTAGTAAAAAGATTCTGGCCATATCGCTTTTTTCCATCAACATCAAAAATCTCATCATAAAACCCCCAAATGGTGGTCTCCGTCACCAAAATGAAACACATTTTAAGCTTTTTGTTATAATGACTTTGGTAACGGGCCACTGTTTTATCGTAATTTTCCTTAAAAAACTCCTTGACTTTTTTTTCGCACATATCTTTTAGTTTGTACTCTTCCTCTAGCGAATCCGCCCATCCCTGAATGGGGAATAAGCAGATTATAAACAGGGCAAGAAGTAATATTTTCATGAAAAACTCTAAAGATAAGGATTCTTTCGCAACCAGTCACCTAATATAGTGGGGTCATAGTGGGGAAGTTCAAACATTCTTTGAGCAAAACCCCAACTAAGGGAACGGAAGCAGGCGGAAGAGGGTTTGCTGAAAGTACAATTTGGCGGTGTGCGTTCGAAAATATTCGAACAGATTTCGCCCAAAATTCTTTTATTCAATAACATCTGTATATCTAAAATCTTCTGATTTCAGATTAGTTTTCCCTGATAAATCTTTTCGCATTTCAAGGACGATATTTCCAATCGCTCTTTTCCCTTTTTCTGGTTCTGGCGCTTTGCTTCTTGAACTAATAACAAGTTGGACCATTTCATTTATTGCTTTTACTACCCCGTCAGAAGAATAAAGCCAAGACTTGTATTGTTCTTCAAAAAATTTTCTCTTTGTTTCACCAGAAGTAGTTTTACCAACAAAACCCTGCAAAAGAATCAATAAGTTTGAATACTTTTCTTCTTTAAATTTTAATATCGCTTCACTCTTTTTAGATTTGATAGCAAAATAGTAGGTTAAATACGAACTTAGAACAGCTGTAGTTATAGAAATTAAACTTAGTAATATCGTTTTGATGTCCATAGTTATTTGACCATATTTATAACAACACGATCACTTTTACCACAAAAAACGCAACGAAAGTTATCTCTACTCAAAACTGCCAACCGCAAACTTAATGACACATTCCTAGAATTTTCTTTTTTATACTCAATTTTATTTTCTTGTTGCGTTTTTTGTTCTTCCCGATCTGGTAAAATAAAATCATCCGCTAAGATATCGCCACCCATTTTATATTCCCTGAATCTTGCACGAGGGGATGAAAAAAAGGGGTAAAAACATTTGGATTACCTCATTATAATAGGATTTGTAACGACCAAACTATTATAAGAGGAGGTAACCCAAATGGTTAAACAACGAAATAAGACTATCTCTGCCGGCCATGTAAATCAAGGGGAAAATGAGTGCGCGTCAAAGGCCAGTAAAATCGGGCCTTCCACGCCTTATGAGGAGTGCCGGGAGAACAAACGCAAACAAACGGGGCTGATCTTTTCAATTGAAAATTATTTTTATTAGATTACCCCAGGGAAAAATGTTAACGCCGTTGCGGAACCATAAGCGAGGAGCTGGCTTTGCCAGACCGCGCGCCGGGGTGATGGACCCCTGAATCTAATAAGCCGGCTAGCCAGGACGGAGAGGGTGGGATTCGAACCCACGCAGGCCTTGCGACCTGAACTGATTTCGAGTCAAAAAACGACATTTTCATAACTTCTTGAAAAATCGCATAAATTATTAATTTTATTGAAGAAAATATCATTTTTCATTTCCGCTGGAATCCTCTGGAATCCGCTCAAATCTGCTCCCACTGGGCACACTTTTGGGCACACCAGTACCTAAGACTTAGGCAAGAATATACAAGACTATTTTTTTCTTTCAAGTATTTTAACTGCAAGCTCGTGAATTAATTTTATGTCTTCAGAAGGGCGAGTTTTCAGGTAAGTCGTTAAATCGGTTAGGGTCTTAGGTAATCCTTCGGCTGGATTCTTCTTTGAAGAGGTAATCAAATTTTCAATCGGAATTTTAACTCCCTCCGCAATCTTATATAAAGTCTCCACATTGGGAATGGTTACTCCCCTCTCAATCTTACCAATACTATCTTCACTTAAATTTACAAGTTCAGCAAACTGACTTTGGGTTAGTTTCATTGACTGACGTAATTCTCGTATTTTTTTACAAATGTTATTTTTGTCTTTCATCTGTTATCTCCAAGCTGAGTTTAATTAAACAGTTTGGTAAATAACAGGTATTATAAGGCGGATTATAAACTTTACAAAAATACGGTTTTGTTCATAATTAAAAAAGAAACCTGATTTTAGGAAATCCGAGAATCCGCAAGGAGGTGATCAAAAAATGAAAGAAAATAAAACTCGTAAGATATTAATCCGGGTTGGATTGGTCTGTATGATTGCCGGAACGATATTTCTCTATAGCTGTGGTGGCGGCGGTGGTGGAAGCAGTACTCCAAGCACACCGAGCGGTTCGTGGGGGGCAATGGTATGGGGAACAGGCAAGTGGGGAGGGCCATAAAGCAATATCTACGGGTATCAAATTTTATTAAACTTAAATTTGGAAGGAGAGATGAAAATGAGACAGGTAATCACATGGAAAGGAACACTTATCACTTTATCGGTTTTGATCTTATCTTTAGGAGTCTACAAATACGCAGTGGGAGATATAACATTTCCCAATACTTTTTCCAATGGAACCGTAGCGGACGCCACTCAGGTTAACGCTAATTTCGCCGCAATTAACACTCGATCTTCCGCGACTTCAGCTTTAATGACAGGAACGTGGAATTATTTGGAGTCAGGCTCGATTGGAAGCACCGTATCTGTTTGTTCTATAACTGGTGGCGGTACTATAATTCTGAATGCTAACAACAGCGTTTCTATTACCGAAAACGGACTTCTTTTCTGCCCTGGTACTGCTCCGAGTGCCTTTAACAATGGGACAGTGACTGGAACATATTCTGTAAGTACAAACGGATCTGGAACGATAAATATTACCGGGGGTGCAATCTATCTTCTTCAGGCTTCCAAAGATTTAAATCAAATGATTATTGTAACTTCGCAACCCGGAGCTCCTGGCTTTGGACTCATTGAAATTGCAAGCGGTACGGCTTTACGACAATAAGGAATCCATTAAATGACACTGGGGGCCTTACGACCAGAACTGATTTCGAGTTGTCTTGCTACAACATCACATGTTTCTTAAGATGCCCATAAATTATTAATTTTATTGGGAGAAACACAATATTTAGGGTCTATTTTCTTGTCATTTCTGATTCGTATTATTGAATATTCCAAAATGTAAAATGCGAGAGACCGCAAACCGGCTCTCCTCATATTTGTCCACGCTTTCGGCCATACCTGTGAAAACTAATTGAATTCTTAATCCAAGAACCTCTTGCCGTACTCTAGTTATTGGATTACAATCTTACCAGTAAGACAATTTAAATAGAGGAGCAATACCATGTCCGATTTAGCCACAACAAAAATGTCATCGAAAGGTCAAGTAGTCATTCCGGAGAATATCCGGAAACAACTCAAACTAAAATCTGGATCTCAATTCGTGGTCGTAGGAAACAAAGATGTCGTGATTCTCAAGGCCATCTCTCCTCCATCCATGGCAGATTTTGACACACTAATCGCCGAAGCACGGAAGCAAGCCAGGCAGGCAGGTTTAAAACAGTCCGATATCGTTGCTGCCATTGCCAAAGTGCGAGGCAAGAGGTGAGGGTAATTCTCGACACTAATGTTTTTATCTCAGGTGTCTTTTTTGCTGGCCCTCCTTATCAGATTCTTAAAGCATGGCAAGATGGAAAAATTAAATTACTGTTATCTCCGGATATCTTTGAGGAATACGAACGAGTAGGAAAAGCCTTATCCAGTCAATTTCCCTCTATAAATCTGAATTCAATTCTGAGTTTTATTACAATCAAGGCAGAGATTATTTTCGCTCAAGAGTTGTCTGAGCGTGTCAGCGAAGACCCCGACGATGATAAGTTCCTTGCCTGTGCTCTATCTGGCAAATGTAAAGTAATCATCAGTGGAGATAAACATTTATTAAGAGTTTCTGGCTTCAAAGGAATAGAGGTTATTAAACCACGTCAATTTTTCGATGAATATCTGTCTTAATTCCTGGTAACCACTCAAACAGTCAAGGATAGCCGTTGGAAAGGGAAGATGATTTTTATTTTGCTACAATATCTGGCCATACTTTCGGCCATACCTGCGAAAATTCAGGAGTCAAATGAAAACAGGCACATTTCAGAAATGATTGATTTTACGATGGAAGGATACGGAGAGGGTGGGATTCGAACCCACGCAGGCCTTACGACCTGAACTGATTTCGAGTCAGTCGCCTTCAACCGGACTCGGCCACCTCTCCCGTAAGCTAGCTTGCGCCGCTGTTACGCAATGTTGTTAAAGTTTTTTAATTTGAGGGGATCTTCCAGAAAACTTTGTGAGGAGTCCTGGCCGCCATGGGAACCATTTTGATCCGGTTTTGCCAATCTCAACTCAGAGAAAAATTGTTTTAAAAGGCCGGAACATTCCATCTCCAGACAGCCTGATTGAATATCCACCCGGTGATTAAACCTGTGGTCTTGAGGAATGTTCATCAACGATCCGCAGGCCCCTGCTTTCGGATCAAATGCGCCAAAGACAAGTCTTGAAATCCGGGCCTGGATCAATGCCCCGGCACACATGGCACACGGTTCCAGTGTGACATACAGGGTGAGGTTTGAAAGGCGCCAGCGGTCTAATCGTTTGGAGGCTTCTTTGATGACCAGAATCTCCGCGTGGGCGGTGGGGTCTTTGATCGCTTCTCTCAGATTATGGCTTTGAGAAACAATCTCATTCCCTTTAACCATTACCGCGCCGACCGGCACTTCGCCCCTGGAATAGGCTAAATTTGCCTCGTCCAGGGCAAATTGCATAAAGACTTCATCTTTTAAGGAAAAATTATTTTTGATCATGGCTGGCAAGGATGATATAAAACTTTTCGTTGTAAAGTCAATCGATTAGTACTGCCCAAGAACAGCGATAGAAAGTTGTCATTGCGAGCGAAGCGAAGCAATCTCGCCATCGTGAACCGAGATCGCCACGCACCCTGCGGGTGCTCGCGATGACAGGCAAAACAAGGAGTTACAAATCCTATCGCTGTTCTTGGGATACTGACCATTGGGCGCTTATCGAAGGATCAGGGACTGACTTTATAAAGAGGTCTTGGACTCTGGAGACCCCTTCATGAAATTCCATGAGGGTTCCCTTAACCTTGGCGTGATTTCCTGCGCAGAAACAGGAACCGTCATAAAAAAACCTTGTGCCATGTCACAGTGAAACGTTTCTAAACAGACCCAGGTATGATGATCCTCGACGCCTTCGGCGACCACCTTAAGATTCAAATTATGGCCTAAATCGATTATCGATCGAACGATAACGGAATCATCCTCATTTGTCGTCATATCCTTCACGAAAGTTTTGTCAATTTTGATTTCATTGACCGGGAGTTTTCTCAAATAACTCAGAGAAGAGTATCCCGTTCCGAAATCATCGATTGAAAGTTTGATCCCCATCGCATTAAGTTTTTTAAGAATCTCCAGAGCCTGCGCGGGGTCTTGCATGATAGCGGTTTCGGTGATCTCCAGGCCCAGCAACCGCGGCTCAACATCCCATTTGAAGAGCAACCCTTCGACTAAAGCCAGAAACGCCTCATTTTGAAAGTTTCGAGCTGACAAATTAATGGCGATAGGCACTTCTATTCCCATGTGATGCCAGATAAAGGATTGATGAAGAACTTCGTTAAGAACCCATTCGGTCAGCGGATTGATTAATCCTGTCTCCTCGGCAAAAGAAATAAATTGATCCGGCAAAACTAAACCTCGAAAGCGGTGTTCCCAGCGGACCAGGGCTTCAAGCCCGTTGATCTGTCTCGTTTTATAGTCGATTTTAGGCTGATAATGAAGTTTCAATTCATCATGTTCGATTCCGTAACGTAAATCCCCAAAAAGAGCCAGACGATGGGCCGTGTGTTTATCCTGTTCAGGGGAGTAAAAGACAAAACCCATGCTGGCCCCTTTGGCCGCGTACATGGCCACATCGGCTCGCTGTATCAATCTGTTAACCTCTTCGGCATGGTCAGGACAGACCGCAATCCCGATGCTCGTTCCCACTTCAAACGCCAAACCATCCAAAATAAAAGGAGCCTGTAAAACATTTAAGATTTTTTGTGCAACAAGAGCGGCATACTCATTGTCTTCCAAACTGGGAAGTAGAATCGCAAACTCATCCCCTCCAAGCCGGGCCACAGTATCGGATTCCCGGACGACTTGCCGTAAACGTTCCCCGACCTCCTTTAAAACCAGATCGCCCTTGTGGTGGCCAAGGGTATCATTAATCTCCTTGAACCGGTTCAAATCCATGATCAGGAGAGCAAGCGGCTTCTGAAGGCGGAGACTCGCGAGGACCGCCTGTTTCAGCCGATCATGGAAAAGCGTCCGGTTTGGAAGAAGGGTCAGCGAATCATAATAAGCCAGATACCGGATCGTTTCTTCATTCCGTTTGCGTTCGGTGATATCCCGGATAACGGCAAGGAGCGCGATGATCTCGTCTTTAGAGTCCCGAAAGGGAACGGCAAGGATTTCCAAACTCCGGCGGGTCCCCTTAAATCCTATGATATCACACTCCAGCTTTTCCGACTCCCCGCGAAAAACGGCCTCTATAAGAGCTTTGAAACCCGACCGATCTTTAGGCGTTATGATGGAAAAGATAGATTTGCCCAATATTTGGTCCGGATGATCGGCCTCAATCATTTCAAGACCGGCAGGATTTATCTTTCGCACTGTTCCGTTGGCCGATATGAGGTTTATACATTCCGGCTCCGCGTCGACAATCATTTTTAGTAAATGATTACTTTCTGCCAAAGAACGGTTAACCTCCCCCAGCGTCAATTCATTCTGGGCCCAGTATGCCAGGTTGCGGAGGAAGACAAGATCATCCGGCTTCATTTCTCTGGGAATATGGTCCATGATCGCTAAAGACCCGATGAAATGTTTATCCGTTCCGGTGAGCGGACATCCGGCATAAAACCGGATGAAGGGCTCTCCGATCACCAGCGGGTTATCAGAAAAACGAGGATCCTGCAAAGCATCGGGAATGACAAACAGATCATGATGATTAATGGTATAGCCGCAAAAAGAAATGGATCGGGGAATTTCCGAAATTGAAAGGCCTTGACGTGATTTAAACCATTGGCGTTCGGAGTCAATCAGGGAGATGAATGAAACAGGAACATTAAAAAGGCGGAGAGCACATTGAGTCACCCTGTCGAAACGCTCCTCGGGAAGGGTGTCAAGAATCTTAAGGGTCAGAAGACTTTCAAGTCTTTGGTTTTCATCTAAGGGAAGGGGCGGAGGAACCATCATTGTTTCTCCAAATGGGACTATCGTTGCTTGCCAATTGAGTGTCTTTCCAATCCTCTTCCATAAAGTTAGACGATCGTTACTATGAAAATCAACCCCAATTTTATTTTAGATGAAGGGAAAAACCTAATGAGGCAAATAAAAAAGAGTCACCCATAGCACATCGATTGTCCCATGGATCAAGATGGGCGTGGAAATCCGGTTGGTTAGAAGATACCCTGTCCCATAAAGATATCCCGTTAACCCTGCCACCAAAATATAAGGCAAAGGATGCAGATGGGCCAAACCAAATAAAAAAACGCTGATTAAAAGCGGAATGCCGTATGGGTTTTTACCAAAAAAGATAAATCTTAACCGGTTTAAAATAATCCCTCTGAAAAAAATTTCTTCCAGGGGCGCTACAATTCCAAAATAATAAAACAGCAAGGGGATCCACTGTTCAATTCCAAAAACGCGTGCTTCATAGTAGATCAATTTAAAACTCATCCCGATTGGAGCGATGACAAGAAGAGCCATAATCACCGACCCTGAAATCCAAAAAAAATCTTTTGGCAATACAGAAAAATCCAGCTGAGTCTTGAGGCTTTTACTTAAAACAAAAAACTGAAAGATGACAATCGCGCCGATCGTTAAATAAAATAAATCAATTTGATGCAAAGGAACTTGATCCATATACCGGATAAGCGGAGCTGAAAAATAATGGGTTTTAACCGCAAAAAAGATAACGCAAATCATGAGCGCCTCGGGAACGATTTGCCCATAATAAATCAAGAAGAAAAACAGACCCACAGCTCCAGCTATTTTCAGTAACGGGGCATGGTCCAGTGATCCATAAATCAGATAAAGACCGGCGGCTGTTCCAAACAAAATCCCCTTAAGCAGAAAAGCTTTTTTTTCAGTGTTTATTTTGGATAAGGAAAGATAAATAGAAAACAAAAAAAGACTATAACTCCCTAAAATTAAAAAATAGGAGTTTAGACTTCGTCCTAACGTGAAGCTTTGGCCAGGGAGGAAATAGACCGACGCGAAACAACCCAAAAACAATAAAAAGAAAGCCAAAAGATCGAATTTTTTCATTTTCTGACTCTTCTATAGAGGCCATGTGTATGTTCCTTTGCTCATTATACCTTTTATCAGGTAAAAATCACTACCCTTATGATCATCTATATAAAAAACGATTTGGGTTGACAATGAACAGGCGGTTTCTTGACAGATTTAGCCTCTTAAGTTACCCTTCAGAAAAGGAGACTTTTTTAAAAGCCGTTTAATCCTGCGGGGAGGTTTTTTGGAAAAAAATAAAGTTAGCGTGGGTAACGATCTAAAAGCCCTCGAATGTAAAGGAAAATGTCAACGCCCTGCTCTCCTCGCACATGCGACCCATGATGACTTGACAGGCATCTACAACCGAAAGGCTATTCTCGGAAACCTCGATATTGAAATTCGGCGAGCCTTCAGGCACCGGTATCCTCTGTCTATTTTGATTGTCGACCTGGACTATTTTAGAAAAATTAACGATATTTACGGAGGGTCGATCGGAGATTCTGTTTTAAGGGAATCTGCCCGAAGAATGCAGGAATTATTAAGGCAGGAAGATTTTTTGGGCCGTTTTGGCGGAGATGAGTTTATTGTGATACTCCCCTATACTACTCTGTCTTCCGCTTCCGTTGTAGCCAATCGTTTAATTATGAGTTTTTCCAGCACATCTTTAAGCTTCGGAAAGATCATTATCCCCCAAACATTAAGTATTGGAATCGCCGGTCGGGAGAATAATATTGACTCACGTGAAACACTTTTAAATCGCGCTGAGTACGCCCTCTATCTCGCCAAAGAATCTGGCGGTAACACCTATAAAAAATAGAGATCTAAAAATATTCAGCCCTGATTCTTTTCCCCAGCCTAAAACCAGACATTAACCCCTACTCGAGAACAGAGACAGAAGCATCTCCTGGATTCCCGTGACGGATTGTGGAATGGTCGCAGTAAGACCGCTTTCGCGGGAATGACGAAAAAGAGCTCTTAAGGACCTTTAAGGCTTTCGCTTTTTAGCCATTTGTTTAATTCCTACCTTTCCGATCAAGATACTATACTTTTTTAGTTGACTTATTTTTTTGAATTGGATATATTGTACTTAATCCCGATAGGATTTATAAAGATTAGACAAAGGAGTCCCCTTATGGATTACTTATTAGACATGAGTATGGCAACAGTGTTCATCGGCTTTTCAGTCGGGTTCCTGGTCGGTTTGACGGGAATCGGCGGAGGGTCTCTGATGACTCCCATTATGATCCTTTTTCTTGGAATCCGCCCGACCATTGCTGTCGGGACAGACCTTATTTTCGGAGCAATCACCAAAGTTTTCGGCTCCTTTATTCACTACCGTCAAAAATCGGTAAACTTATCAATCGTATTTTTCCTTGCCCTTGGGAGCGTCCCTTGCAGCTTATTAGGGGTTTATATCATCTCTGCGATTAAAAAACATTACGGCAGTTTTGTTGATGCCTTTGTAATGAAAACCCTCGGGATCACCCTGATCATCGTGGCCATCACAATGGTTTTGCGGGTAATCTTCCCTTCCTCTCAAGCCAGAAACGACGAAAATTTCCTGACGAATTATACCATCAGGCAAAAAGGTCTCACCATCCTTTTAGGCGGTGTTGTCGGATTTTTAGTCGGATTAACTTCGGTCGGGAGCGGTTCTTTGATTGTTCCCGTTCTCCTGGCCTTATTTCCAAAGCTTTCTTCCAAAAACATTGTAGGAACAGATGTTTTTCATGCGGCCATTTTGGTTTCCGTTGCCGGGATTGCCCACCTGGGAAACGGAAATGTGCAGCTTCCTGTGGTGGTCAGCCTCTTGGTCGGATCATTGCCAGGAGTTTATTTAGGGAGTAGAATGAATATGAAGGTTTCCGAAAGAGTGCTTCGTCCTGTGCTGGCTTCTATGTTAATGTTAACCGGTTTAAAACTTATTTAGCGAAGGGTAGACGAATAATTTTATTTAATTAAGGAGTTGATCTTGGACCTGAATAACCGTAACGATGAAATCATTGAAACCGATCTTCTAATCATCGGGGGGGGTACGGCAGGCTGTCTGGCTGCCGTAGAAGCGAAAGAAAAAAATCCTGCTTTATCAGTCACCATCATGGAAAAAGCCCATATCGATCGGAGCGGCTGCCTGGCCGGGGGGATGAACGCCATCAATGCCTATCTCAACCCCGGGGAAACAGCCGAGAGTTTTGTAAAATATGTCCGGTTTGATTCCTGCGGCCTGATCCGCGAAGACCTGGTGCAAAGCATGGCGGAGCTTTTCGAATATTCGGTTAAAAAAGTCGAAAAATGGGGTTTGCCGATTTTATCCGATGAAAAAGGAAATTATCTCCCAAGGGGACGATGGAACATTAAGATCAACGGGGAATCGCTCAAACCGATCATCGCCAAAGCGGCAAAACAGTCGGGCGCTAAAATTTTAAACTGGGTGACGGCCACCAATTTGCTCCGGAAAGGAAACCGGATTCATGGCGCCGTTGGCTTTAGTGTCCGCCACGGCAGAATGTATGTCGTCAAAGCGAAGGCGACCCTTATTGCCACAGGCGGGGCTGCTGGCATTTATAAACCGAACAACATGCATGACGCCCAGCATAAGACCTGGTACAGCCCCTTTAACAACGGCGCGGGATATGCCATAGGAATCCGTGCGGGGGCCGAAATGACCAGCTTTGAAATGCGATATGTCGCCTTGCGGACAAAAGACGCTATTGCCCCCACCGGCACCATCGCTCTTGGCGTTAACGCTCCCCAGGTCAATGCCAAAGGCGAAAAATTCATGCAGACGAAATATGCCCATCTCGGAGGGGACGGAGCTCCCACTCCCTATCGCGCTTACGGGCCGATTATGGAAATTAAGGAAGGGAGAGGCCCGGTTTATCTCGATACCCGCCATATTAATGAAAAACAGGCTTCTGATTTGAAAGCGGCTTTTCTCGATATGTACCCCTCGCAGGTCCTTTATTGGACCGCCAACGATATTGACCCGAGTAAAGAACCGGTGGAGGTTCAGACCACAGAACCTTACATCGTCGGAGGGCACTGTCAGGGAGGGTATTGGATCGATGTCAACCGGAGAACGACTCTTGAAGGGCTTTATGCGGCAGGCGATGTCGCCGGAGGCGCCCCGTTTAAATTTGTCAGCGGATGCTGGGCCGAGGCGGTTATTGCGGCAAGGGATGCGGTTGCCAGCATGAGCCAAACCCCATCCGAAGAGATTGATTCTAAAACTATAGATGAAGAAGCAAAAAGAATCTATCAGCCTCTTTTGAATTACCGTCATAAACCGGCCCAGGGGGTTCTCCCCTACGACATGGAAGTTCGTTTACAAAAAATCATGGATGAATACGCAGGCGGGTTTTCCACCTATTACGAAATGAACGAAGAGAGTTTGCTGATCGCCAGGAAACAGCTTGCCAAAATACCGGGCCAGTTTGAATATCTGATTGCGAACGATTTACATCAACTGATGAAAGCCCATGAAATTATCGACCGGGTTGATGTCGCCCGCGTTTTAGTGGAACATCTGCTCTACCGGAAAGAAACGCGTTGGCCTTCTTATCAAACCCGTATGGACTATCCCGACCGGGATGATGAAAACTGGCTGAAGTTTGTTAATTCACGAATGAATCCAGAAACCGGAAAAATTGAAATGCTCACCCGGCCGTATGAACAGTTGATCGCTGGAGACCGGTATAAACCGAGAGGTTAAAACGATTAAATTAAATAAGTGAGGCACCTGGCTTTGCCAGTGCGGAGCGAGGGGTTCGGGGGCATCGGAGAAGCGAAGCGTCGGACGGGCCCCTGAATATAATGCCAAGGAGTCCTTCATGCCCGTTTACGTTAATCCCAATATTTGTAATGGCTGTCATGGCGCAACCCAGCCCCCCTGTATCCGGATGTGCCCTGGCGATTTAATCGTCAAGGATCCTTTAGTTGACAAAGCTTATTTAAAATATCCGGAAGACTGTTGGGATTGCCTCCCCTGCGTCAAGTCCTGTCCCGTTGAGGCGATTGAATTCTACCTCTCTTATCAAATGGGGTTTAAAAACGCGTCCCTCAAACCCCATATTCCGGCAACCCGGGATCATATTATTTGGGAAAGCATTGATTCCCGCGGGAAGAAAGAAACATTTACGATCCGGACAAAAGTATTGGACATTGAAATTGATGAAAAAGTTGAAGGATCTACTCCGGTAGACTTTTCCATTTAAAGAGCTTATCCGCAAAACGCGGGAAGGAGAAACCCCTATGGCCCCTTTCAAAACAGTTGAAGAGAAAAAATCATCGACGGTTCAGTTGTCCCCCGACGTTTTAACTGAAATTGAATCGTTTGAATCCCAGGTTGAAAAAATTCGGCAGGGAAAAACCTCTCTTGACCAATTTCGCCCTTTCAGGCTTCAGCATGGCGTTTACGGTCAGCGTCAGCCGAATGTTCAAATGTTCAGGGTCAAAATTCCGTTTGGCGGTTTAAATGCTGAACAATTGATCCGATTAGCCGATGTGGCTGAAGAATACACCAACGGAATCCTTCATACCACCACCCGTCAGGATATTCAGCTCCATTGGATTTCGCTTTATAAATGCGGTGAAATCATGAGAAAGATTGCGGAAGTCGGATTAACCGCCCGCGAAGCATGCGGGAATACCGTGCGGAATGTCACCGGTTGTCCGAAATCGGGGGTTTGTCCTGACGAAGCCTTTGACGTCACTCCCTACGCCAGCAGCATTTCAAAACACTTTTTAAGAAACCCCGTTTGTCAGAGCATGCCAAGAAAATTCAAGATCAGCTTTTCCGGATGCCCAACCGATTGCGCGCTGCCCGGAATGCATGATATTGGCGTGGTGGCCGTAAAAAAAGTGGACAAAGAGAAAAAAGAGACGCTGGGTTTTAAGGTATTTGTCGGGGGAGGCCTCGGCGCCATGCCCCGCGTCGCCCATCTTTTAGAGGAGTTTATCCCCGCCATCGAACTGACCCGTGTTTGCGAGGCGGTCGTGCGGGTTTTCGACCGGTTTGGAAACCGAAAGAACAGAAACCGGGCCCGATTGAAATTTATCATCGACAAGCTCGGCATGACCCAATTTAATAAACTGTACCGGGAAGAGTATGAAAAGTTAAAGAAAAAAGCGGAGGTGCAATTACAGCTTCCGGCGGTTGAAGATGGAAGACCCGCTGAGCGTTCCAAAGGGGGGAACGGAAATGGCAATGGCAATGGGAGTCATTCCCCTGTTGCTGTTTCAACAGAAAATGCCCTTTCTCCCTATGCCTACTGGTTAAAAACCAACGTTCAGCCGCAAAAACAACCGGGGTTTTCGATGGTTCATATCCGTCTGGTCCTGGGGGATATTCACGCGTCAGCCCTTCGAAAACTGGCGGAGATCACAAACACCTATTCGGGGGGACATCTCCGGATTACCGTCAATCAAAACCTTCTCCTCCGCTGGGTAAAAAACGAAACGCTTCCTGCGCTTTATGAAGAATTAAAACATGCCGGACTTGAAAAAGGAGGAGCCGAAACGATTTCAGATATTGTCTCCTGCCCGGGGGCCGATACCTGCGGGATCGCCATCACCTCGTCCAAGCAGATGGCCACCGCCTTATCCGGACTTTTTAATAACGGACAGGGTTCATCTCCCGATTTAAAAGGCATCCAGATAAAAATTAGCGGGTGCCAGAACTCCTGCGCCCAGCACCACATGGCGCCCATCGGTCTTCACGGCGTCAGTAAAACCATCGGGGAGCATACGGCGCCTTTCTACGAACTTCATCTGGGAGGCCGAACGGCTCCAGAGGGAACCACCTTTGCGAAGGCAATCGTCAAAGTTCCCGCAAAAAACGTCCCACAGGCGGTTCAAAAGGTTCTCTCTCTTTATCGTGAAAAAAAAGAAGAAGGAGAAAGTTTTGTCCAATTTACAGACCGATTCGGGAAAAAGGGATTTGCAGGCGAGTTAAAAACGCTTACCGACCTGCCGGCTTTTGACGATAACCCTCAATACTTTTACGATTGGGGGGGAACCCGCGAATTTGAAGTCGTCGATTTGGGCCCTGGTGAGTGTGCCGGCGGAGCCGATGCCATGATCAAAACGAGCTTCGACGAGGCAGATATGGAACTGAACCTGGCAAAGGAACTCAACGAAAAAAAACAGGGGGCTTTTGCCATTTCTAAAGCCTATCGCGCTGTGGTGGCGGGAATTAAGGGTTTGCTTATTTTAAAAGCGATTGAACCGGCAACCGATACTGAAGCGTTCCAGGCTTTTGAGGAGCATTATCTTAACAGGGGAGCGTTGGCGGGAAAGTTCTCCGATTTTAAAACCTTTAAAGAAAGATTGGAAATAGGAGGCCACCCCTCCTCAAATGACGTTGCGCAAGATATTGTCCGCGTCGGGATTTTTCTGGAAGAGGCTAGAATCCTCTACGCCCTCTCCGATGCCGGTTCGAAACCGGAAACGTTAAAGACAGGCCATGAAAGCGAAGATGCCAGGGCCACCCGGCAGGTTGAAAACGAAAAAACAGCAGTGGTGGCGGAGGCGGAACAGATTAAGGAGTTTGCGGCCAACGCGAAAATGGATTTGCGGGGGGTAAAATGTCCGATCAATTTCGTCAGAACCAAGCTCAAGCTTGAAATGATGGATCAAGGAGAGGTTCTTGAAGTTCTGCTGGACGAAGGCGAACCTGCCAAAAATGTTCCCCGATCGGTCAAGGATGAGGGGCACCAAATCCTCACTTTATCTCCGATTGAAAATTACTTTAAGCTGGTGATTAAAAAAGCATAAATATGCAGCGAGCAAAGCGAGTGAGAGGGGGAGGCTCCGTCTGGCTCCGCCAGCGGAGGGGGCGACGCAAGCCCCTAAAACGATGACCTTTCAGGAATTAATAGCGAAAATCGGCAAAGGACAGAAGGGGGCGAAAGATTTAACGGCGGAGGAAGCCGAATTTGCGATCACCGGGCTTCTTGAGGAAAAAGCCTCCCCATACCAGGTCGGGGCTTTTCTGATCTCGCTTCGGATCAAAGAGGAAACTCCGGAGGAGCTGGCCGTTTTCACCCGGGCCTGTAAACGTTCTCTTCATCCGTTGATTCAATCGTTTCAAGTCAGGGCAGGGGAAACGCTGGACCTCCCTTTCTATGCGGGAAAGAGAACCTCTTTCCATGTCGGGCTTCCGGCCTCCCTGGTCATGGCAGGGGCTGGATTAAATGTCGTCCTGCACGGGGATCCGAATCCCCCGTTGAGAATCAGTAAATCGATGGTGTTGGCTTATCTCGGTTGGAGACAGGCGCTTTCTTTAAAAGAACGCCTTGAGTTTTTCACGGAGACCGGATGGACCTATCTGGACATCGCTCAAATCCATCCCGGCATTAAGCGTTTTCTCGATTTAAGGAACGAAATCGGTCTTCGCTCGATTTTTCACACGATCGCCAGGCTCCTGAACCCATTGGAAGCTTCCAGCCAAATTATTGGAATTTCTCACCCGAAATCGTATGAAAAGATCGCAGAGACCGTCCGGGCTCTCGGCGTTTCAAACGCTCTGGTGGTCAGGGGGTTGGAGGGAGAATCCGAGGAAAATCTTTCAGGCCCCGTCGAGGGGATTATCGTCAACCCGGGAAGCCACTCCAAAACGCACCTTGAACCCTCTCCACTGGGTTTGACGCCAATAAGACGGTCTGAAATTGAAATGAAAGATCCGGAAGCGGAAGCCCGAATAACGGAAGAAATTCTGGAGGGAAAAGGAGGAAAAGATAGAACAGCATTAACCCTCTGGAACGCGTCAATCGGTCTTTTTATTTCCGGCAAAGCCAAAACGCTTCAAGAAGCTTATGTCCGGTCCAAGAAATCCCTTGAATCCGGAGAAGCCCTCCAAATACTCAAGGCAATCAAAAAAACATTTTATTGACCCAATCAATCAGGAGAAAGTAATGACCCCGAAAACGACTCAAGCCGCCGAATCGATTCCTCACGGAGGAAAGCTGATCAATCGAATCCTTAATGAACAGGAGAAAAAAGACGCCCTGGCAAAAGCAAAGGGCTTCAAGAAAAAATATCTGACCACCCGGGAAATCTCCGATTTGGAAATGATCGCCATAGGCGCGTTCTCCCCTCTAGAGGGATTTATGGGAAAAGCAGATTATGAAGCGGTGATTCACCATATGCATCTGGCCAACGGCCTCCCATGGACGATTCCGGTGACCCTTTCTGCCAGCGATCAGGAGGCGGCCTCTTTTAAAAACGAAAAAGAAATTGCCCTCTTAAGTGAAAACGAAGAGGTTCTCGCCATTCTTCACCTGAAAGAGATTTTCCCCCAGGAAAAAGAGACTGAAGCGGTCAAGGTCTATCGAACCGATTCGCGGGAACATCCCGGAGTCAGCCAGGTCTTTCAGATGGAAAGTATGCTTTTAGGAGGAAAAATTTCTTTGATCAATCGTCCCCGTCACGAAAATTTTCAGGTTTACCGTCTCGATCCTAAAGAAACCCGGTCCGCGTTCCAGCAAAAAGGGTGGAAAAAAATCGTTGGTTTTCAGACCCGGAACCCGATCCATCGGGCTCATGAATACATTCAGAAATGCGCCCTTGAAATTGTGGACGGCCTTTTGGTCCACCCCCTGGTTGGAGCGACCAAGGGGGATGATATTCCCGCGGAAGTCAGAATGCGGTGCTACGAAGCGCTTTTAGCCGATTATTATCCCAAAGAACGAACAATGCTCGCCGTTTTCCCGGCCAATATGCGTTATGCCGGACCGAGAGAAGCCATTTTTCATGCCATCGTCCGGAAAAATTACGGGTGCACCCACTTTATCGTCGGACGGGATCATGCCGGGGTTGGAAATTACTACGGAACCTTTGATGCGCACTATATCTTCGACGAGTTTAAACCTGGCGAACTGGGGATTACGCCTCTTTTCTTCGACAATACGTTTTACTGTAAAAAATGTCAGAGCATGGGATCCATTAAAACCTGCCCTCATGATAAGGCAGACCAGGTCTCTCTTTCCGGAACCAGGGTAAGAGAAATGCTGAAGGATGGAATTCTGCCTCCCGTGGAATTCAGCCGGCCGGAAGTCGCAAAAATCTTAATCGACTCGATGTCGGCTGGAAAATAATTTTTTAAAGTTATTCCCCGGGCTGATTTTCCCCATGATGACCGGTTTTTTTGCGCCGGTCACGCTCGGAACGTTATCGGGAATCGCATGAAAGGTATCGTAAGCAAACAATGCAAAAGCCATCGCTTCGATGGCTTTTCCGTTTAAACCCAAATCTTCAAATTGAAAAAAAGGAACCGGATGAAAGGCTTTCTTTAAAAATGCCATCAACATCGGGTTCCTGGCCCCTCCCCCGCCGACAATGACCTCATCCACAGCCTCTTTTTTGAGAATAAATGTTTCACAATTCATAAAAATAGACATAGAGGTAAAGGCAGTCACCGTTGCCATCAAATCCTCAAAAGAGAGTTTGAATTGATTTCCCCTATCCAGAATATGGTCGATCATCGGCAGACCGAAAGTTTCCCGGCCCGTGCTTTTCGGCGGTTTTTTATCCATAAAAGGGTGATCCATTAATTCATTTAAAAGGACCAAATGAATGTTTCCTTTTGCCGCTATCCGGCCATTCCGGTCCATCTTTGATTTCCCCTTGGTGACGGCCTGAACCAACCCATCGATCAGGATGTTGCCGGGGCCGGTATCAAAGGCCAGAATCTTCTTTTTTGACGATCGGGGCAGGAAGGTCACATTACTGATCCCGCCAATGTTAATCATCAAACGGCTTTTTCCTTTCTTTTTATCCAGAGCGTGATGGAAGTAGGGGGCTAAAGGAGCTCCTTCTCCCCCTGCCGCCACATCAGCAGGACGAAAATCGGCTATCGTCGTCACGCCGGTCCGGACCGCAATAACCGAGGATTCTCCGATTTGAAACGTAGACCGGATCTTATAACGGCCTTCTGGAATTGGCGCGGGAGCATGCCAGATGGTCTGGCCGTGAGAACCGATTAAATCGACTTTGTGAATTTCTACCTTTGCTTTAGCCGCAATTTTAAAGGAGGCCTCGGCAAACAATTCCCCCATATAAAAATTAAGGTGGGAAATCAATGCCGTCGTTTCATTCCCTTCGGCGACATCGATGAGTTTTTCGGGCAAGTCTTTGGGGAACGGGAAAGTTTCAAAGGCGAGTAATTTGAAACGGAGGCCTGTTTTCCTCCGGTTAATATCTAACAGCGCCGCGTCAATCCCGTCCATTGAAGTGCCCGACATGAGTCCAATAACTTTCATCCACCCGCCTTTTCCGCTTAAAATGAATTGATAAAATAACCGCGAAACAAGATATACTACACCGAATTTGGTTTATTTTCCATGAGAATTGGAAAAACGGGCCTCTCAATTCCCTTAATCTGAATGCCTGTATAAAACGATCATCAGATCGACCAAAGAAGAATGCCTTTCAAGAATAATGTGGATTTTGTGCCTAAGAACAGGATAGAAAGTTGTCATTGCGAGCGAAGCGAAGCAATCTCAAGACTTTACGATAAGATTGCCACGCACCCTTCGGTGCTCGCAATGACATGATTAATAAGTGGGTGCGAAGTCTATCGCTGGTCTTGGGTTGTGTGGATTTATTGACTTAAGAAAAAGAATAGACTAAAGTGGCTAAACTATTATCCGCGAAGGAGTTCTTGTGTCTTTTGTCATAACCGTTTATGTGCCTGAAGGAATCGTGATGGCGGCAGACAGCCGTCAGATCATTACCATTGAAAACAAAATGCCCAACGGAACCGTTTCGTTAATCGAGACCATTCGATCCAATTTTGTTTATAAAGTCTTTTACCTGGCACAACAGCAAGTTGGAATCAGCACGTTTGGGGAATCCATCCTCGGACAACTCACCATTGAAACTCATATTAAAAAATTTGCCGAGGAGGCGCTTGAAGACGAAGATGACGTCAGCACGGTTCCCCAGAAATTGGTCAAATATTTCAGGAATCGTTTTCCAAATTCGGATACCGCTTTTCATGTTTCCGGCTATAAAAGAAAGGCCAAAGTGAGCGTCGCGGAGGTCTTTCATTGCCAAATTTCCCGAAATGAGATTAAACCGCTAAATGTTCATCCGGAAACCCAGGACATTGTTTACGGGACCAGTTGGGGGGGGCAGGGAGATATTATTGCCAACCTCCTTCAGCCGGGACAACTGATGACCTCTGAAGGGGTCACGCATATTCCTAAACCCCCGATTCTATGGGATACCCTTCCGCTTCAGGACGCGATTGATTTCTCGATTTATGCCGTCAGAACCACAATCGACACGATGCGTTTTCAAACCCGCCCTAAAAATGTAGGAGGCCCCATTGATGTTCTGGTTCTTTCTCCTGAAGGGTCGCACTGGATTCAGAGAAAAGGGTTGCACGGGGAACGGAGGCAAAGTTTTTAAAATGGAGGCGTATCATGGGTGATATTTTAGTCTTAGACCTTGAAACTCAAAAAGCTTTTGATGAAGTCAACGGCCGGCATAATATGAGAGATCTTTTGATCTCCGTCGTTGGCATTTATTCTTATCAACGGGATGCGTTTGAATGCTACGAAGAAAAAGATCTTCCCAAACTTTTCCCGATGCTGGAGTCCGCGGATCTCATTGTCGGTTTTAATACCAGACGGTTCGATTACCTGGTCCTCG
This sequence comes from Nitrospirota bacterium, assembly GCA_016178585.1. Taxonomy (NCBI): domain Bacteria; kingdom Pseudomonadati; phylum Nitrospirota; species Nitrospirota bacterium. The sequence goes on along the minus strand of JACOTA010000042.1, from coordinate 13,464 downwards.
AACCCTATTATAAAAAATCGCTCGATCATTTTCGAAGTCTCGACATTATGGAAGTCGTTCAAAAAATGCTGGGACACCGCTTGAGTCTCGATACCATTGCTAAAGCGACGCTCAACAAATCTAAACTCGGGGCCGGACTTGATGCCATCCGTTATTTTAGAAACGGAGAAATTGAAAAGTTAAAAGAATATTGTCTGGAAGACGTCAGACTGACAAGAGATTTATATGAATATGGGAAGAAGCACGGCAAACTCTACTACACCGACAAATCAGGTAAAGGGATCTTAAGCTTTTCGGTGAATTGGGAGATGGAGAAACAGCAGTCGCTATTTTAAAAGGTGCTGGGTTTCTTTGGATTGGGTTTCTTTGGGTTCGATTTTTAACGTAATGGTTTTTGGAAGCAGATGGGTCACTTCAACGTTTAACGGAACATTAATATTTTCGCCATGAAGATAAACCGTATTTTCTCCAAGTGACACCTTGGAAAGGTCAACCGTAGCCGCCAACCGCGCGGTAGTCAGATTCTCCAGCGTACTTTCCCTTCCTTTAACCCTGACCTCTATATTTTCGGGCGTTCTCCCCACAATTTTCCAGTTTTCAGGAAGGTTTTTAAGCTGAAGAGGCACCAGGAAATTCATTTCAACCTGACCACGTGAATTCACGTAGCCCCAGAGTAATACGCCAAGGAACAGGGAGACAATTTTGATAAGGCTGTTTTTAAAAAAGAGGGTTTTTAGCCCGATAGCTTTTTTTTTCATTTGGCGAAAGGTCTTTTAATTTTTTCTACGGGACGAAGAAAACCAGGTTTTTTCTCCTTGAAGAGGAGCAATCTTAACCTTTCCCGCACTTCCGAGATTTTTAAATCTTCCGACATGACGCCTCCTGAAATGACCGAAATTTTTCCGGTTTCCTCGGAAACGACCAACACGACGGCATCGCCTTCTTCGGTAATTCCGATGGCGGCGCGGTGGCGGGTTCCAAGTTTCTTGTTAACAGAGGGATTAAATGAAAGGGGTAAAAAACATCCTGCCGAAACGATCCGGTTCCCCCGTATGATGACAGCCCCATCGTGAATCGGGGAAGACGTTTCAAAAATACTAATTAAAATCTCCTTTGAAATGATCGAGTCTAATGCCAGACCAAGTTCCGCGGTCTCCTTAATTTCGATCTCACGCTCCAGGACAATCACTGCGCCTATTTTTCGATTCGATAAATGGTTGATTGCCTTTAAGATCTCCTCCAGGGTCCTGGACCCTTCGAGCGGCAACAATCCCTCTTTAAACGGGTTTAACCCAATCTGCACTAAAACTCGCCGGATCTCAGGCTGAAACAAAATGATCAAAGCCAGAATGATTTGCGACCAAAAATTTGTCACCAGCCAATCGAGCGTATAAAGGTCCAGCCATTTTGAAAAAAGAAGGACAAGGAGAAGAAAGGAGAGTCCGGTCAGCATGTGAAGCGCCCGGCTCCCCTTGAGAATCACAAGAATCCGATAAATCAAATAGGAAACGAGAAGAATATCGAATAAATCGAGCCACCTGAAATGTGAAAGTAAATCCTGGAGGATAACGGTAAAATCGTTCATCAAATCCCGCCCGCCCGGATCGCCTCAATCATCCGAATAACATTGACGGTCGGCCCGACTTCATGCACTCTCACCATATGAACCCCCTTCCAGACGGCCCACGCTACCGTAGCCAGGGACCCGGCCAGGCGTTTATCTACGGGAAGGTCTAAAATCTTTCCAATAAAGGATTTATTTGAAGCGCCGATTAAAAGGGGCCGGTTAAGGACAAAGAACTCTTCTACCGAATGAAGAATTTTCAGGTTGTGTTCAACGGTTTTACCAAATCCGATCCCCGGATCCAGAATAATCTGCTCCTTCGACAAACCCGCGGAGACGGCGGCGTTTATCTTCGCCTCAAAAAAAAGAATAATTTCTTCCACCACCGAGTGATAATGTGGACTCATCTGCATGGTCTCTGGCGTTTTTTGCATGTGCATGAGCACAACCGGAAGATGATATTCTGCGGCAATTTCGGCCATTTCGGGATGATTGAAGGCCTGAATGTCGTTAATCAGGGAAACCCCGTATTCAATGGCCTTCCGGGCAACTTCCGGTTTACAGGTATCAATCGAAACGGGAATTTTCAACCGTGGGACAACCGCTTCCAGAACAGGAAGCACGCGGCGGAGTTCTTCCTCCACGGAAACAGGTTGGGCTCCGGGCCTTGAAGACTCCCCCCCGACGTCAATGAAGTCAGCCCCCTCTTCCTCCATTTTCAGCGCATGGGAAATGGCATCCGATTGACCAAAATATTTTCCCTGATCGGTAAAAGAATCGGGGGTCGCATTGAGGATTCCCATGACATGAGTTTTCACGCCCAACTGAATTTTAAATCGGCCGCAGGAGAGTTCGAATGTTTGTTTACAGAAGTTCATTTACCACAAAATAAACACTCCTGTTCGTCTGCTTTAACATGACAGGCGGACAGGGAGGTCTTTTAAGGAGCTGTTTTAGAAAAACGTGATCCTCAAGAAAGGAGACAAAAACTACGCAGCGGTAGCAATCGCAGACTGAATAATTTTTTCAATTTCGGGAGCGTCGAGAGATTCTTTTTCAAGAAGGGCCTCTGCAAGCGCTTTTAAAGCGCTGAAGTTCGTTTTAATGATCGTTTTGGCACGCTCATAGTTTTCCATGACAAGGCGCTTCACTTCATTATCAATTTCAATTGCGGTCGACTCACTGTAGTCCCGATGCTGGGAGATTTCCCTTCCAAGAAAAATTTCCTGTTCCTTTTTTCCAAAAGTCAGAGGGCCTAATCTTTCGCTCATTCCCCACTCACAGACCATTTTCCTTGCAAGATCGGTCGCACGCTCAATATCATTTCCCGCGCCCGTCGTGATATGCTGAAACGCCACCTCTTCCGCGACTCTTCCCCCCATTAAAATGGCAATGTTGTTATGGAGGAACTCTTTGCCGTAGGTATACCGGTCATCGGTCGGAAGCTGCATTGTTAATCCTAACGCTCTTCCACGCGGAATAATCGTCACCTTATGAACAGGATCCGTTCCCGGCAGAATTCTGGCCACGAGCGTATGTCCGGCTTCATGATAAGCGGTCGTTCGTTTCTCCTGTTCGTTGATCATAATACTTTTTCTTTCCACGCCCATTAAGACTTTATCTTTCGCAAATTCAAAATCAATCATTTCGACGACTTTTTTATTTCTCCGCGCAGCCAAAAGCGCCGCTTCATTCACCAGGTTTTCCAGGTCAGCTCCGGCAAATCCAGGAGTCCCCCGCGCAATAACTTCCAGGTTGACGCTGGAATCAAGAGGAATTTTCTTGGTATGCACCTTTAAGATTTCCGTTCTTCCCTTATAATCGGGTCTCTGAACCACGACCTGCCGGTCAAACCGGCCGGGACGCAGCAAAGCAGGGTCAAGCACATCGGGTCTGTTCGTGGCGGCAACGAGAATAACCCCCTCCGAGGTCTCGAAACCATCCATCTCAACGAGAAGTTGGTTTAACGTCTGTTCCCTTTCATCATGACCTCCCCCCAAACCAGCTCCCCGGTGACGGCCGACGGCGTCAATTTCATCGATGAAAATAATGCAGGGCGCATGTTTTTTCCCCTGTTCAAAAAGGTCCCGTACCCTGGAAGCGCCCACCCCCACAAACATTTCAACAAAATCCGACCCGCTGATACTGAAGAAAGGGACGCCTGCCTCTCCCGCAATCGCCTTGGCTAAAAGAGTTTTTCCCGTGCCCGGAGGCCCGACGATTAAAACGCCTTTCGGAATTCTTCCTCCCAGTTTCTGAAATTTTGGAGGGTCTTTTAAAAATTCTATGATCTCAATGACCTCATCTTTTGCTTCATCCACCCCGGCGACATCCGCAAATGTTATTTTTTTCTTGTCTTCAGACAAAAGCCTTGCCCGGCTTTTACCAAATGAAAGGGCCTTGTTTCCACCCATTTGCATTTGACGCATAAAAAAGATCCATAGGGCCAGAATAAAGACAAAGGGACCCCACGTCATTAAAAAAGTGATGTACCAGGGGTTTTCATCCGGCGGTTTGACGTTTATCTTGATGTTCTTTTCCCGGAGGTTCTTAATCAAATCAGGATAATTCGCGGCATAGGTTTTAAATTTAACGCCATCTTTTAGAACGCCCGTAAGATGGTTCTCTTTAATAACGACTTCTGATATGTCCCCCTTGTCAACACGGGCCATAAAATCGCTGAAAATAAGCTCCTCTTCGCCCTGCCGGGGAGGGGTATTAAAAAGATTAAACAATAAAATCATGAATAACCCGATAACCAGCCAAAGCGCCATATTTTTAAAACGAGGTTTCATTTACTTCTCCCAGATATTTGGAAGCCTGCCCGCCAAATATCATTCTCATTCCATCGGTCAAACGGTTTGATGAAAAAATGATTAAAAGTCCAGTCAAATAAATGTTTTAAGTTTATCATAAAAAAATTGCCAACGGCAATATTATTTCTTTACTAAAAAATCTCACCCATCATCTCACTCTTCTATGTTTTCAAGAACGGCCATATAGGGCAGGTTGCGGTATTTATTGTCATAATCCAGGCCGTATCCCACAATATATTTGTCCGGAATCTCGAACCCGACATAATCAATGTCAACATCGACCTGCCTTCCGGCCGCTTTATTCAACAAAGAGCAGACTTTCAACGAATTCGGCTTTTTTGCGTTAAATTTTTTCTTTAAAAACTGGAGGGTTAGCCCGGAGTCGACGATATCCTCCACTAAAAGAACGTCTTTTCCCACGATTTCTTCCTTCAGATCAGAAACGATTTTAACCTTGCCCGAGGTGTGGGTTGCTCCCTGATAACTCGACACGCTGATAAAGCCGACTCTCAGAGGAAGTGAGATCGCTCTGGCGATATCCGCATAAAAAGCAAACGCCCCTTTTAATACACCAATCAGGTAGAGATCCTTCCCGGCGTAATCTCTGGTAATTTTTTGGCCTAATTCTTTAATCCGCTTTTGAACTGCTTCTTGAGTGATCAGAGGTTTCCCAAAAATTTTCTCGGCCATGAGGGTATCCTTTTCTTTAGACTTTGTTCAAATTGGGCTCTATCGTTATTTAATTATAACATGATCTATACCATTATGATGCCTTTGAAACTGGTTTTTTCATACTTGAAAGGAAAAATCAAGCCAAATCCGTTGATTCGACTTCAATTTGCAAAACCCTGTTCGTTTTTGACGAGACTTGAGAGGGAAAGTCCCGTTCCATTCCGACAATCCACAAAACCCTTCCCGGAGTTACAATCAGGGGAATGGTGTCTCTTAACACCCTTGGAATTTTCAGGTCGACAAAGATATCCTGCAGTTTTTTTCGTTTCCCCCGGAGTCTAACAGGGCAGATGAAGTCGCCAGGGAGGCGGTTCCTCAAAGTGATGGGAAGTGTGATTTTTGAATAATCAAAAAATTCTTTATTTTTTTCCGGCTTGTTTTGCGGCGCCGCTTCGAAAAGGGAAGTCTTCACTTTAATCTTTAATGCTGAGGAAACAGCATGACCCGGAATTGGAATTGACAAACCAACCGGACCGCCGGATTGGATCGAATCTTGACCCAAAAAGACCAGCCGATCATAACTTTTATAGGCTTTGATCCCGCCCGGAAGACAAATTGACTTTCCATTTCCCATTTTTTTAGCTAAATGGCAGAGGTTTTGAACATGATGATAATGGATATTCAGTAAACCGCCTCTCATTTGAACGAGAACCTGCCTCAAAATTCTTCGTTGAATAGCCGGAATCTGGTTTAAAAAAGGTTGAATCGCTACAACAGCGTTTCCTTTTTCAGGGAAAGAGACGATCTGGGGCAGAACCTGATTCACCACGGCTTCAAGGGCACGGTCTTCCTCCATCAAAATGTCTGATTCGCGCTCCAGGACGTGAAGGATATTGGGATTATATTTTTCTAGAAAAGGGAGAAGTTCCTGGCGAATTTGATTTCTAAAATAGTGGGGAAGCTTATTTGAAGAGTCTTCACGAAAAGCGAGTTGATGCTGTCGAAGATAAGCCAGAATTTCGTCTTTTGTAAAATTAAGAAAAGGACGAATCACAGAATCCCGGATTCTTGGTATTGCGGATAAGCCCCGGGGTCCAGAACCCCTGATCAATCTCATCAGAAAAGTTTCGGCCTGGTCACCCGCATGATGCGCCGTGACGATCCAGCGGCCTTCGTTTTGCCGTGAAATTTCCCGGAGCGCCTGATATCGAGCCATTCGAGCGGTTTCCTGGGTGGATTTTCGCATTGATTTTGCCAGTGAAGCGATATCTTTCTTCACAATCGTGGAAGGAATATTCAGAACGTCACAAAATTTCCTGACAAATTCCGCATCTTCATCCGCTTCGATCCCTCTTAAAGAATGGTTGAGATGGCCTGCGTGAAGTTTAAAAGGGTAGCTCTTTCCAATTTCAGAAAGGAGGTGAAGCAGGCAGACGGAGTCTGGCCCTCCCGATACGGCAACAACCAGAAGGTCGCCCGGGTTAACTCCCAGGTTTTTTAGATTTTCCCGAACCCTTTTTAACACATGATTGATTTGAGAATGTTCTTTGCGGTCATAATGTCTTTTTCAATCTGGCGAACCAGGGAATCCTTGTCCGGAAATTTTATTTCGCCCCTGACTTTGCCGTAAAAATAAACTTTAAGCTGTTCACCATACAATTTATTTGAATAATCAAACAAATGAACTTCGATTTGTCTTTTACTTTTTTGAAAGGTAGGCTGTGTCCCAATATAAACAATCCCGGGAAGAATGTTTTGGCCCACCTGGACAGTTACAGCGTAAACCCCGTCTTTCGGAATCAGCTTGTCGCCGGGAAGGAGGTTAGCCGTTGGATACCCGAGCGTTCTTCCTCTCATTTCTCCTTCAACGACTTCCCCTTCCAGAAGGTAGGGACGCCCTAAAAAAGGGACCACCTCGTCAACGCTCCCTTCTAAAAGTAATTTTCGAATCAGGGATGAACTGACAATCTGGCCGTTGAGCCTGACGGGCGTCACCACGTTAACGGTAAATCCGAATTCTTCGCCATACTGACGAAGAGAGTCGACGTTCCCGGAGCGTCCTTTTCCAAACCCGTAATTCGAACCGACAAAAACCTCCCTGATTTTTAAACCGTCGACCAGAAAGGTCTTCACAAATTCCCGGGGTGACTGATTGGAGAATTCTTTTGTAAAATCAATGACGTATATCCTCTCAATCCCGCGGTTTTCAATCAAGCCCAACTTCTCTTCCTGAGAGCTTAGCAATTCCAGGGGACGATCGGGAAAAAGCACTTTAATCGGATGGGGCTCAAAGGTAAAGGCAATCGACGTCCCCTTCACCGCCGCAGCCCGTTCAACCACTTTTTTTAAAATGGCCTGATGCCCGATATGCACGCCGTCAAAATTTCCAAGCGCAAGAACCGGATAGGGGAGATTCCGGGCCTCATCAATTTTTTTCAGAAATTTTGCGCTCATCGATTGAGAATCCGGGCGGCCTCTTTCGCGAAATAGGTGAGAATCATATCGGCTCCGGCTCTTTTAATCGAAATGAGAGTCTCCATGATTGCCGATTTTTCATCCAGCCACCCGAGCTTTGCCGCGGCTTTAATCATCGAATATTCTCCGCTGACCTGATAGGCGGCAACAGGAACGTCGAAACCTGACCTGATTTTGGAGACGATGTCGAGATAGGGCATGGCGGGTTTCACCATGATGATATCAGCCCCTTCTTCAATATCGAGCGCAACTTCACGGAGAGCCTCCCGGCTGTTTGGAGGATCCATCTGATAGGTTTTCCGGTCGCCGAATTGCGGAGAAGATTGCGCCGCTTCACGGAAAGGCCCGTAAAAACAGGAGGCATATTTTGCCGAATAGGCCATGATCGGTATTTGCGTTTTTCCGGCCTGGTCCAAAAATTTCCTGATGGCCCCGACTCTCCCATCCATCATATCGGATGGCGCAACCAGATCGGCTCCGGATTCCGCATGGGTCAAGGCCATTTTGGCAAGGAGGTTTAAGGTTTCATCATTTTCGATCTGACCATCTTTCACGATTCCGCAGTGTCCGTGCGACGTGTATTCATCGATACACACATCGGTCATAACGATCAGGTGAGGGAATTTATCTTTTATCTTTTTTATCGCGGTTTGAACAATTCCACGGGGATTATAGGCCTCGCTCCCGAGTTCATCTTTTTTTTCCGGAATGCCAAATAAAATAATCGAGGAGATTCCCAAAGTTTGCACTTCCTCTATTTCCGAAAGAATCCGGTCCACTGAAAACCGGTAATTCCCGGGCATAGATAAAATTTCGGTCCGGACATTTTTTCCAAAGGTTACAAACATGGGAAAGATCAGGTGATCGGGCTCCAGGTGGGTTTCCCGCACTAATTTTCTCAACGCTTCGCTATTTCTTAAACGCCTGGGACGATGGTTCGGGAAGGACATAATTTCTAACCTCTTTTTTTAAAATAATGCACGATCGCTTCGGTCAAGCCCAAAATGGTATGTTCGTCCGGCTGAATGTCTGCCTGATAACCATATTCCTGCAACGTCTTTGAAGTAATCGGGCCGATACTGGCTATTATTGCATTTGTGAAATAGGATTTCAAATCAGTCGAGTCGAAAAGCTCCATAAAGTTTTTAACAGTGGAGGAGCTGGTAAAGGTCACGACAGAAATTTTATGCCCTGACAACAGTTTTCTTATTTTTTCAGTATTTTCAACAGGTTTTACGTTCTGGTAAGCCGTCACGACATCCACCCGCGCTCCCATTTTTTTTAATGCTTCAGGGAGAATTTCCCGGGCCGCTTTTGCGCGGGGAATTAAAAACCTTTGGCCTTTAACCGCCATTTGTTTAAATTCTTCGACCACGCTTTCTCCCTGGAAAGAACCGGGAACCAGATCGACTTTAATGCCGTATTTTAAAAACTCTTCGGCCGTAGAAGAACCGACCGCGCAAATCTTGATTTGATGAAGCGCCCGAATATCTTTTCCCAGGGTTTTAAGCCGGTTCATAAAAAAATGAACCCCGTTTACACTTGAAAAAATCATCCAGTCATACGATCCGATCGAACGAATCGCCTGGTCCATCTCTTCCCACCGGTCCGGGGGAACGAGTAAAATAGTCGGAAAGATCACCGGCTCGGCGCCGTAGTAAAACAGGAGGTCGGAAAAATCTTTGGATTGTTCTTTCGAACGGGTAATTAAGATTTTTTTGCCAAAAAGAGGTCTTTTTTCAAACCAGTTCAGTTTCTCCCTTAGATGGATCACCTCCCCGACAATGACCAGAACAGGAGGTTCCAATTCGGCCTCATCCCGTTTCTTTTCGATATTTTTCAATGTCCCGACAACGGTTTTCTGATCAAACCGGGTGCCCCAATGCACCAGAGCAATCGGCGTTTCGGGACTTCTTCCATGGCGAACGAGCTGTTTCGTAATGGTGCTTAAGTTCCCCAACCCCATAAGGAAAACAAGGGTGTCAATTCCCGTGGAAATTTTAGACCAATCGACACTCGACTCTATTTTTGCGGGGTCTTCATGTCCCGTAATAAAGGCGACGCTTGAACTCAAGTCCCGATGAGTCAGGGGAATTCCCGCATAAGCCGGAACCGCTATAGCTGACGTAATCCCGGGAACCACTTCAAAGGGGAGACCCTCCTCGACCAGGGCTGCCGCTTCCTCTCCCCCCCGGCCAAAGATGAAGGGATCCCCCCCTTTTAGTCTCACGACGACCTTCCCGCTCATCGCTTTTTGAATAATCAGGGAATTAATTTCTCCCTGCCGGCAGGAGGAACTCCCTTTTTTACCGACAAAAATTTTTTCAGCCGAAGGTTTTGAAAAATCAAGGATATCCGGGTTAATAAGATAGTCGTATAAAATAACATCCGCCTCCTCCAGACATTCTTTCCCTTTCAAAGTTAACAACTTGGGATCACCCGGGCCCGCTCCGACCAGATAAACTTTTCCTTGTTTCATGTTTTTTCGTGATAAATATCCTGTAGAATCGCTTTTCCGCCTAAAGCGAGAATTTTTTCTGCCAGGGCGATCCCCAATTGACCCGCCTCTTCGGTTTCGCCTTCTATGGACTCGCGAATCATCGATTCCCCGTTTAAACTGGAGACCATCCCTTCCAGTCGGATTCTGCCATTCTGGACCAGGGCGAAAGCGCCGATCGGGACCTGGCATCCGCCTTCCAGTTTTCTTAAAAAGCTCCGTTCAGCCACCAGGCGAGTCCGGGTTTCAGGCTCCTCTAAAAACAAAAGGAGGTCATGAAGTTCGGAGTCTTTTTCCCTTAATTCAATTCCCAAAACCCCTTGACCTACGGCAGGAAGGCAAATAGCAGGGTCAAGATATTCCGTAATCTTTTCTTCAAGCCCTAATCTTTTCAATCCCGCCGCCGCCATCACGACCGCGTCAAATTGTTCGTTCTCCAGTTTTCTTAAACGGGTTTCCACGTTTCCGCGAATCGGGAAAACCTTAATATCCGGCCGGGCGGTTAACAACTGGGATTGACGTCTTAAACTCGACGTCCCAACGCGGGCTTCTCTGGGAAGGTCGACAAACTTTTTTTTGCCGCGGCTGATTAAAACATCCCTGGGATCATCCTGATTGGTGTAAAAACCGAGATGCAGTCCGGCCGGGAGATCCGAAGGAACATCTTTCATGCTGTGGACTGCCAAATCAATTTCGCCCTCCAGGAGCTCCTCTTCGATCTCTTTGACAAAGAGCCCCTTTCCACCCACCTGCGCCAGAGGCACATCCAGAATTTTATCTCCTGAAGTATGAATGATTTTAAGATAAACCTTCAGACCGGGATGTTGTTTTTTAATGTTCGATTTAATCCAATCGGCCTGCCAAAGAGCAAGTTTACTGCCGCGGGTGCCAATCCAAATAGAATCCATCAAATTTCTTTATTCCTTCTTTTACTTATTTCCTTAAAAGATAATACAAGGGATTATCATCAAAAAGTGTGAACGGGTAAAGGGTTAGTTATTGGTTTTTGGTGGAATCTCTTAAACCGGAGAGCGAGCCGTCCGAAGGTTCCCGGTCAGCACCCGGGTCGGAGCTGGCCTTTTTTTCTTCTTCAAGATTAAATATTTTGCGCGTCGTTTGAATGACCTGGGGTCCATGAGACTGGTGAGCTTCTGCTTTTAAAGCCGACAGGGGGAAGTGGAGGATCTTATTGATAATGTTTACCGAAAGGTTTTCGATGGCTTCTTTTTGCTCCTCCGAAATCTCGGTCCTCCATTTGGCAATCGTTTTTTCTACTTCTAATTTACGAATCGCTTCGACCTTTTCCCGGATGGCAATGATCGTTGGAACCACATTTAAAGATTTAAGCCAGCGGTCCATCGTTTCGACTTCTTCCGAAACAATCAATTCGGCTTTTTCAGCCTCTTTTTGCCTTTCTTTCAGGTTCGCTTCAATGACCGACTGCAGATCATCAATATTGTACAAAAACACATTTTCCAAAGCGTTAATTTTGGGATCGATATTCCGGGGGACTGAAATATCGACTAAGAAAATCGGCCTGTTCTTTCTGCTGGCAATAGCGGATTCCACCATTTCGCAATGAATCAGGTAATAAGGGGCTCCCGTCGAACAGATCACGATATCGGCCTCTGGAAACTCGGCCTCCAAATCGTCAAATTTAATTGAAGTGCCATTAAACTCTCTTGCCAGTTCAACCGCCCGCTGAAAATTCCGATTGGTCACCATGACATTCTTGACGCCATTGTTAATCAGATGCCGGGCTGCCAGCTCGCTCATTTCACCCGCTCCCACCAGCAGAACGGTTTTTCCAGTTAAATCTCCAAATATTTTTTTTGCCAGCCCGACGGCGGCATAACTGACTGAAACGGCATTTTCAGAAATCTTCGTTTGGGATCGGATCCGTTTCGCAACCGAAATCGCTTTCTTAAATAATTTGTTTAAAATGACCCCGGTCGACTTATTAATCATGGCGTAGTCAAACGCTTCTTTTAACTGACCTGAAATCTGAGGCTCTCCCACGACCATTGAATCAAGACTGGACGACACCCTGAAGAGGTGACTGACCGCATCCACTGAAGAGTAGTAGTAGAGATACTGGACAAACTGTTTAAAGGGAATGGATGGACCCTGTTTTTGGTTTTCGTATAAAAACTGGCTCAGATAGTCAAAGCATTCAGGAATATTATCGGTCGTTGCACAAATCTCTACCCTGTTGCAGGTCGATAAAATCAATCCCTCCGTCACCAAAGGAGAAGCCAGCATCTGCGTCAGGTAGTTTCCCAAAAGAGCCTCCGGAAAAGAAAATTTCTCTCTGACCTCAACCGGAGCGGTTTTGTGATTTAATCCAATAAGAACAATGTTCATCTTTTTCCCGTCTTACATAATGATTTAGCTTAAATAAACCGGTGAGGGCCTTTGACCAGAAGATTGACCACAAAAAAAGTAAAAACCACACCCATAAAACCGATAATCGCCAGGTAAGCGGCTTTTCTGCCGCGCCACCCGATGGTTAATCTACCATGAATCATGCCTAAATAAAACAGCCATGTGACCAAAGTAAATATCCGCTGAGGATCCCAGACCCAGTAGGCCCCCCAGACATCCCCTGCCCATAAGGCTCCGGCCAATATGCCAACCGTCAACATGGGGAACCCGACGGAGATCGCCTGTTGGTTTAAATGATCCAACAGATCTAGCGAGGGCAATTTATAGTAAAGAATGTTAAATCGTTTTGATTTGAGAAGCTTCTCCTGGATCAAATACATCAACCCGGCGACAAAAGCAATCGTAAAAGCAACGCCGCCTAGCACCGAAAAGGTCGTATGAATTCCAAACCAGGTGCTGTTCAGGTCAGGTTGCAACGTTTTGATTTCATTAGGGAATGCCGCGGCTGAAATTAAAGATAAAAAAGCCAGGGGCAGGATAAATGATCCGAGAATATGAATCCGGTACCGGTATTCCAGCACCAAATAGGTCAAAATCATTCCCCAGGAAAAAAATGAAAGGGCTTCCGGAAGATTGGAAAGAGGAAAATGGCCGGATTCAATCGTTCGAATCGTAATCGCGATCGTATGAAGTAAAAATCCAGCCCCGGTTATCCCAAGCGCATACTTGGATAAAAAGTCCTTTTTGCTTGAAAAATAAAAAAGATAAACAACGGTTCCGGCGAAATAGACCAGGACCGTTAATTTAAAAAAGAGAATATTCATGAAATGTTTATTAAGCTCATTTCATAAATTATAGGAATAACCTTGATTTTCTGTCAAGTAATTAAAAACGACCGGGTGTGAGACAAATTTGTGGGTAAACTTCTCACCCGGTTGCCCGATTTCCCCAAAACTCCTCCCACCGGCCGCTGATTTGGCAGCAGCGCAGGGCGATAATCGCATTGGCGCCTTTGACGGTCCATCTCATTCCCGACTGTTTGAGCCTCTGTCCCA